>JACDDG010000116.1 GCA_013817115.1 Parachlamydiaceae bacterium
TACTTAAGTGAAAACGTGTATTGACCTGAAAATTTTAAGGTAAAAAAACCTACACATTATCAAAGTTACGATAAGACTTCAAATAAAGGTTTATGTGCGAAAAAATGCCACAAACATTTTTTGTTAAGAATTTGGATGCAATAAAAAAGAGGTTCCCCTGCCGAGGAACAATGGCTGCTGTTAAACTGTACCACACCTTCGCTAACGCTTGGTATGGACTACAAAATGATTTTCAGGCTATGATTTTAACTGCAAACTTTTTAAAATAAGATTAAGTGAAAAGCATGATTCTAATGCCGTGCATCGTAGCCTCAAAAAAAGTCAAAGCCACAATCATGATGCTAGTAAACTACAACCTGCGCGGGGCTTTGGCGCGCAAAAAACCTCAATTTGCGCCCGCGCGCAGTATAAATTTTTAACAAAGGACCAGCATCAGCCTTTCATCACCATCAACCAGCATTTTCAACAAACACTTAAATTATTTCCCAGTGATTTTTAAGTCCTATTGCACGTAATCTCCGAGTAGGATTTACAATAACTTTAGTGCCACAACTCAACAGAAAGGGTAAATCGATATCGCTGTCGGTGTAAGCTGTAGTCTCCTCAAAACCTACCAAACTTTCCTCAATAGCTCTTGTAACCCAAGCGGCTTTTACCTGCCCCTCTACTAAATGCTCTATATGTGAATATAATCCATTTGAATCAACTGCATAGATAGAGGATTCACAATGTAAGACTTCGAATTTTTGAACGAATCTTTTAACGATGAAATCAGGTGAACTTGATAAAATGGCAACAAAATGATTTGCAGACTGTGCCTGTTTTAGGCGATCAATTGCCGGGGAATAAAGCATGGAATTGAAATAAGTTTCGACAAATTGGTCGGCAAACTGTTCCACCTGCTTGGAACAGCGACCTCGAAAAATTTTTTTAAAAACGGAATGATGAACAGATTCAATCGAAACGAATCCAATTTTATGCAGAACGCTTATAGTTGCGAGCTGTAACAATTGAAATAATGAGAAAAAACCTTGTTGATAGAGGTACTTGCCAAAGCAAAAACTGCTATTTACTTTTAGCAAAGTACCATCTAAATCAAAAAGGCTGGCCTGCTTAGGAAGCATTATCCTTTATCTTCAGGCTAACTGCAATTTTATCTTCAATTTCTTTAATACCTTCCGAAATTTTCTCTAAACGTTCTTTCTCCGCCGCCATCAAAGTATTAAAATTGATAGCTTTTTCGAAGTCTAGACCTGAGTTGCCACTTTCTTTACGCAGCAGTTCCAATTGTTTCTTAATCTCTTGACGGCGTTCTTTACGCTGCTGTAAGACCTTTTTCAACTGTTCGATAGCTTGGCGATCGTCGTCTGAAAGAGACAATACATCCATTTCTTTCTTTTCAACAATAACATCTCTCACAGGCTTCAAAAGACGATCGAGCTCTTGCTTTTCCATTTTAGTTGCTTGTAGCTCAAAAATTTTCTGCATAAATTCATCTCTTTTAGCAGTAAGGGAGATAGCATTATAAGCATCTAAGTCTGTTAGCAAAGCACCGATTTCATTTTTAATTTCTTGAAGCCTGAACTTCTTAAGCTTTTCACGATCTAAAATTTGATTGAGACGGCCTTGTTCTTCAAGTCTAGCTTTTTCGATCAATGGCTGACGAATAGATCCAATTTGATCACGTAATGCTTTAATCTCATCACGACCAAGTTCAACGTTACGCAATTCGGAAAAAACAGCATCTAAAGCATCATGGACTTCGTCATTAGAAAGAGTGCTTGCTTGCATTTGCTGATCAATCTCAACTAGCTTCGCCTGCAGGGCTTGCGCATTTTCTTTGTACAGAGCTTTATGTTGTGCACGTTGTTTTTTACGTTCTTTATCACTACTCTTCAACTTATCCCAGCATTCGCTCAAGCGCATACGTGTATAAGTAAATGACTGAGTGTTAAGCGTAAGAAGTTTAGCAATGGCTTGCAAGGTCTTTATTTCTTCACGTAAATAGAAAAATGACTCTTGAAAAGATTCATCAGCAAAGTATTGCTGAACAAAATTATCTACATCGGCGCTAAAATTTTGGCTTAATTCTTTAATCAACTCTTTGCGGCGTGGAAAAGTTTTATCTCCTGCGCTAGACAAACGCTGAAAAAATTTATTTTTCTGACGTACGCGCATTTCGATACGAATTAACTCTTTACGAAGCGCTGTGATACGACTGGCATGGGCATTAAGAAGATTTAACTCCTGTTGCGTAGCGACATAGTAATCAGAGTTGGTTTTTAGGGCTTGGCTATTTTTAAGTAAATCAGATCCAGAGGCAGTTCCAACGGCCTGAGCAATATTTTCTTGTTCGTTTTCAATCGCCTTTATAGCAATTTCAATTTGCTCCGAAGCGAAAGCGCTTTGTTCATCTAAAGTTTCTTTTAAACGACGTGCTTCTTTAGAAAGTTCAGCATATTTGTTCCAGTATTCTGTACGCGAAATGGGATTGATATTTTCTTTAAAAAGTTGTAGGGCAATTGTTCGAGCATCCCAGAATCCTTTAAAGTAAGGAGTTCCCTGTTTTGTTGCTAAGGCTGAAGCCATAAATGAAATGACATGTCGAAGTTTACCTTCAACATCTTCAATTGCTTCAAGCTGGGCTAGAAACGTCTCGTAGACTTGCTTACGATTTAGTTCTTTGCTGTCAGAAGATTTTTCCGAAGATTCTTCTCGACCTTCATCAGAATGATTTTTATCGCTCGAATTCATCCCTTCTTCTTGATATTCTTCGCAGGATTCATCTTCATCCGATTCATCAGAGAATACTTCTGGGAGGCTTTCATCGTCTGGAATTGGATTTTCGGAATTCGAATCTTTCTTCAGAGAACACGCTTCAAATTTAGAGGCTTCGAGACATTCGACAGCAGAGCATTCGTCCTGGTTTCCTACAATAGCTTTATCTGGTGCGTTCTCGGATGACAATTCTTGGTCATCAAAATTTTGATTATCGACATTCATGTTAGCCAAACTCTTTTTTAACTTTAATGCGGTGGTTACAGTCTTTCTTTCTTGAAAATATCATGGAGCTATCTGGTGATTTTTTTACTGTGCAATATTTCAAATCCAAGGACTGTAAATTTGTAGATGTTTTACAAGACGATTGTACTTGTTATACGATTTCTCGTAAAGCATTAATTGGTCGATGAAGACAAAGCTCCAAAGCTGGGATATAGATTAATACAATAATATGCACTCAACCCCGATAAGGCTGCACACCCCATCATCACCAAAATAACACTGTCCGCAGAACCCGTCCAATAGATAAGGCCAGTTAACAGAATAGGTAAAGTAGCCATAAACGAATATGTAATGTTATAGCATGCCGCAATCCCCGTGTATCGAACACGTGTGGGAAAAGATGCTGCCAGCAAAGGAAAATAACAAACGCTTACCAATGCAATAAAAATTTGATGTAATACCATAAAGAGCTGTAATGCCCAGTTTGCCTCTAACTTCAACACTGAAAATAAAGGAAAAGCACCCAGTACATAGGCTAAAGATGACATGATAAACAAACGCTCTCTACCAACCTTGTCAGCAAAACGGCCGCATATTGGCAACGTCACTGCGGACGCTACCATGCTCCACAATAAGGCTAAATAGACACTAGAAGAACTATACCCAAAATTGGTTGTCAGGAAAGTCGGAAAATACAAACCCAAAATAATCAGACTTGAAACAAACAATGTCATCCCTATTCCAAGAATTAAAGAGCTCAAATGCTCACGCAAAATACATTTTAAAGGAGCATTCCTTAGGCATGTTTTATCAGCTTTGACTTGAGATAACAAAAATTCAGGCGTCTCGTTTAAATGTCTTCGAATGAAATAATTGACGACAGCCAAAACCCCGCCTAGTAAAAAAGGGATGCGCCATCCCCAGCTAAAAATCTGATCGTGAACAAACGTTGCAGAAACAAAATAAAGCACTCCGGAGGCCAACATAGCTCCTAGGCTTGTGCTTGCGAGGACAAAACCGGCATGCGCGCTCTGATCTTTTTGTTTTGAAAATTCATAAACGACTGTCATAGCACCGGGGAGTTCCGCTCCAAAAGAAAAGCCTTGTAGCAGTCTCATAAGAACTAATAATAAAGGAGCTATATTGCCTACTTGTTTGTAAGTTGGCAACAGACCTATGCCAAAAGTTGATGTGGCCATCAGCAACATTACAGTTAGAAAAGTTTTTTTCCGGCCTATAGTATCTCCGACAATACCAAAAAAAATTCCGCCAAAAGGTCGAGCAAAATATCCGACAGCAAAAATGGCAAAGGTTTTCAATGAACCTACCCAAGAATCATCTCCAGCAAAAAAGAGGAGGCGAAGATATTCCGCCATCATTCCATAAATAATGAAATCGTAATACTCAAAGCCTGCTCCCAGACTAGACATTAGAGTAGCCATACGAGCTTGAGACTTTTCTTTAGCTGTCACTATTTAAATCCTTGGCAGCTTCATTATCGACAATCCAAAGCGCACGATGTTCAGGTGTGCCAATTTTTTGAATGGGAAGAACATCAGGTTGATAGTCTTCTATAAGAACCTTGCGGAGCATACTGCTTTTACCGGTACCCAAAACATAAATGACCACGATTTTGCTTTTGTTAATACACTCATAAGTCAAAGAAAGCCGCCAAGCTTCGAGCGATGGAATAAAATTTGCAATGACAGTTCTGTCAAGGGAATGTAGACCATGGGTGCGAGGAAAAAGTGAAGCGGTATGTCCGTCATTCCCCATACCTAGCATAATGTAATCAAAGCTCCCATCAGCCACTTTTTCTCGAATAATGTTCTCATATGCTAAAGCATTTTCTTCTATATTAGACTCCCCTACCATGCGAAAAATATTCTCTTTAAGAACTCCAACATGATTAAAACCAGCATCCATAGCCATTTTATAGTTGCTATCGGGATGATCAGGACCTACAGTGCGTTCATCACTCCAGAAAAGCCTTACTTTACTCCAATCGATTTTGCTCCGATTTTCCGAGGAAGTGAGTCTATTAAAAATTTCTTTCGGAGTGCTTCCGCCGGAAAGTGCTACTGTAAAGAAATCATGATCTGCGAGTGCTTGTTTTGCAGCAGCAATGAAATGTTCGGTGCAATATTTAATGGTTTGTTCGTGATCACCGGCAACGATAACATCGCGGGTTTCTCCAAAGGACTGCATAGCTGACATGGATCTCGTTACCTTTTAATTCATATTTATAACCACTGACGCCCACTGCGCTCGAGAAGCTGATCAGATTCTTTTGGTCCCCATGTCCCGGCAGGATAATTAGGGAATTTCATTGGAGGCTCTTCATTCCATTTTTCTAATAACGGAGTTAACAAACGCCACGAGGCCATTACTTCATCTGCACGAGCAAATAAGGTATTATCTCCTATCATACAATCATACAAAAGCCTTTCGTAGGCTTCCGGAGGAGTCGCTTTAAAGTACTCACCATACTGAAAATCCATTTTCACAGGCTGTAGAGCAGTTAATCCCGGCACTTTACAATTCATTCTTAAGGAGATTCCCTCATCAGGTTGAATCCGAATGACAAGGACATTTTGCTCAACTTTAGCTCCTTGCGTTTCAAAAAGAAATCCTGGAATCTCTTTAAAAACCACAGCTATTTCAGTCGCTCGACTAGGCAATCGTTTTCCTGCCCGCAGGTAAAATGGAACTCCGGACCAACGCCAATTGTCAATAAAAAGCTCAAGAGCAACAAATGTTTCTACATTCGACTTTGGGTCAACATTATCCTCTTGACGATACCCTTTAACCTGTCCCTCTTTTATTTTTCCTTTTCCATATTGTCCTCTCACAGCATACTTATCGATTTTATCCAGCTCGAAAGGACGTATGGACTCGACAACTTTCACCTTTTCATTTCGAATCGCATTTGCGTTCAAACATGTAGGAGGCTCCATAGCTACCAGGGAAAGCAGTTGCATCATATGATTTTGCACGATATCGCGCAGCATTCCGGCCTCTTCCCAAAATTTTCCACGTGTGCCGACCCCCATATCCTCGCTCACTGAGATTTGGATATGATCTACATAACGGTTATTCCAATTTGCTTCAAAAAAAAGATTACTAAAACGGAAAAGCAGTATATTTTGAACCGTTTCTTTACCTAAATAATGGTCTATGCGAAAAATCTGGTTTTCATTCAGCTGAGATGTCATCTCATGCTGAAGTTGTTCAGCTGATTGTAAATCATGACCAAAAGGCTTTTCAACAATTACCCTTGACCACTTATCTTCTTGAGAAGACGAATAATTATATATCAATTCATGTTCTTTTAGCTTGTCTGTTACAAGAGAGAAAAAACTTGGTTGAGTTGAAAGATAATAAAGTCGATTACCTTTTGTCTTAAATTTTTTGTCAAAACCTTCGAGGCGTTCACGTAAATTTTCGTAACCCTCGTCTTCATGAAAATCGGAACGGTGATAAAAAATTTTCGAGCTAAATGACTTCCACAACTTTTTGTCTATGGGCTTTACCCTAGAAAAATTGCTAACAGCTTCTAACATCTCGTCACGGAATTCTTGATCTGTTTTGTCTTTTCGTGCAAATGCGACACATACAAAGTTTTTTGGCAATTGACTATCCAAAGCTAAATTATATAAAGCTGGTAGCAATTTCCGACTTGTCAGATCTCCTGTGGCGCCAAAAATCACCAACACACAAGGCTCAGGAGATTTACACTGACGGTTCATATAAGCGACTGTAGCGGCGTGGAACGCTGTCATAATGCACTCTCTTTAGAGGGACACTTTCACGCGTGAACAGAAGTGTCTTTTTAGCGAGCCAAAATAAACGACTCGTGCTGGACCGTGAAAGAGTCGTAGATGTTTAATTTGGAATTAGTTACTTATCTGAAGTATGCCTAATTCACTCTAAATTTTGCAAGTAATGACCTTATTTTGGGTGCAATTAAAAGAGTAAATTGACATTAGGGAGCAAGAGCAAACTTTGCAATCAATATAATAAGCGCCTGCATTAGATCAATTTATACCGAAGTGCGTTCAAATGTTGGTTTTTGGCAAAGAGAAAGCTCCCGCGATTAAGCGATCAAAAACGACCCCATATTATAATATTGGGTCATTTTTGATCGCTTAATCCCGGGGCTTTCTCAAAGCCAAAAATCCAAAATTTGGACGCACTTCGGTATA
>JACDDG010000117.1 GCA_013817115.1 Parachlamydiaceae bacterium
TCTGGATTCATTCCAGAAGAGTATCATGGAGACAACACAAATGGAACTAAAAAATTAAAAATTTTCAGATGCCAATGGCGAAGGAGGGGGTATCTGAACTGTTACAACAAAAGATGATTGGTAACAGCATCCAAAGTAAAAGATGACACAATTTTTTTTTAAAATTCTATAAATAAAGAGGAAATGAAGCAGACACAGCAATTAAAATCAAATGGCTAACTTTAATGTTAGCCATGATTATTACTTACGTGCAATGTGGAGGCGCTTGAAAAAAATGGGTCTTGATGGACTCGAACCATCGACACCCTCATTAAAAGTGAGGTGCTCTAACCAACTGAGCTAAAGACCCATTGACCCCGAGGGGATTCGAACCCCTGTTATCGGAATGAAAATCCGGTGTCCTAGGCCAGGCTGGACGACGGGGCCAGTAGAAGTAATTCTAAAGGCTTGCTTACGCAACTGCACAACGTGCTTGCTAGCGAAACTTGATCTTACATCTTTTGACTATTTCTCGCCAACACATTTCGAAATATAAATGCAAATTCTTTAGAAAACACCTCTTAACGCCGCTATCGACCTTATATAGTAGAGACTTCTTTTTCCTTTTTCGCGGTAATATTATCGGCTTCTTTGCACGTTTCGTCTGTTAGTTCTTGGATTTTCTTCTCGGTTTTCTTGACCATGTCTTCTGGAAGAGTTCCATCACTTTTTTGTTTGCGAACAGTTTCATTGCTATCCCGTCGAATGTTTCTAACAGCAATCTTAGTCTCTTCCAAAATTTTATAGCATTGCTTGATCATTGTTTTACGCATGCTATCATCCATTGGCGCAATTTTAATACGCACTAAGTTTCCATCAACAATTGGCATCACCCCAAGGTTAGCTTTTTCAATTGCTTTGCCTATGGAGGGAGAATGCTTCGGATCAAAAGGCGTAACAAGCAGAAGTCTTGATTCAGGTGTCGTGATAGACGCGATATCTTTAAGGCGCATAGGCGATCCATAAACTTCAACCATAACATTGTCCAGCATGCCAGGGTTAGCACGTCCGGTACGAACACTCTTTAACTCATTCTTTAAGTGCTCAAGCGCTGTATTCATTTTAGTTTTTGTCAATACGACGATATCCATTTTTAGTTCCTCATGCTGATTTTATAAGTGTGTTTATACCGAAGAGCATTCAAATTCTGAATTTTTGGCTTTGAGCGAGCCCTGGGATTAAGCGATCAAAAATGGCCCAATATCACAATATGGGGTCATTTTTGATCGATTAATCCGGGGAGCTTTCTCTTTGCCAAAAACCAAAATTTGAACGCTCTAAGGTATAATACATGAATATACTCGATAACACTTTATCTCGAAACAGATTCATTATTCACTTACATAAGTCCCGTTATTCTTATCAAAAAGAAGGTGTCCCAGATCGGGATTTTCCAATAGTTTATCCATATTGAATACGAAAATTGGCAGAGAGTGACTTCTGCATAGAGCGATAGCGGTTGCGTCCATTACTCCTAATTGCTCTGACAGCGCCTGAGTATATGTAATGGTATCATATTTCACAGCATCTGCAAATTTAATGGGATCTTTATTATAGATTCCATCGACTTTAGTGGCTTTTACTAATAAATCAGCATTAATTTCACATGCTCGTAGAGCAGCTGCAGAATCTGTAGTGAAATAAGGGTTGCCTGTACCACCCACAAAAATTAAGGGAATCCCTTTTGAAATATAATCGACAGCTTTTTTCCAATTATAAGCTTCAGCAACTTTAGGGCATTCAATGGCACTCATAACTATTGAATCAGCCCCCAAATCTTGAAAAGCTTGCTGCAGAGAAATTCCATTGATAAGTGTTGACAACATTCCGATTTGATCCGCTGCAGAGCGTTGGACTCCACTATTTTCCAAAGAAATACCTCGGAAAATATTTCCTCCACCAATAACCACAGCAACTTGCATGTACTTTTGTAGAGTTAATAAGGCTTTAGCGAGCTTTTTGCATGCTGTCTGATTAATGCCGAATTCTTGATCACCCATCAAAAGTTCGCCTGAAATTTTTAACAGAATGCGCTTACAAGGTTGTTTTGAGTGCGATAAATTCATTGGCAAATCATCTTAGGTATAATTTTCTCAATTTGGGCAAGCGTGATGTAACCACGCACATAACCACGCACAATACATATTAAATGTAGTTTTCATAAAAATTAAAAGCAAGAGGCTTGTGGATTTGTAATTTTAAGGATACTAGAAATTCACGCTTAGAGTTGTAATTCAGCCCGTAACGATACCTGTTGGAGCTAAGTTTAAAGGGTATAAACCCTGTTTAGTGCAAGAATTTCATTTTCAACCGTTTAACACCCTATACCTTAGAGATCAATGGCTCTTACATGGCGACTATCTTACTGGTGAACTACCAAAAAAGATTCGTGGGCGCTATGGTCCAGAATTAATTTCTTACATATTTTATCAAAGCCAACCTGCAGAGTTACAGACCTCTTTTACACGCCCAGTTGATAGATAGAAAAATTCGAATTTCTTCTAAGCAAATTATCAATATTATCACTAAAAAATATCAGCCATTTTCATGAGGAAGCTGACGAACTATTGCCCGCGGGGGTCGCAGTAGAAAAGAGTCTACTCTGTGAGATGGCCAAGGCAAGATTAATCTAGACAGAGATTACTAAAAAAAGTTCATAACATTAATGAATGTGTGCCAGTTTATTAGTGCCTCAAACTCTTCAGCTAAATATTTTTAAGATTTTATTTATTTTTCTTTCACTTTGCTATGTTAAATCAATATGCTTTTAAATAAATTTTGAAAGTTTAATGTTGCGTGTAATTTTAATTTGTGTTTAATTATTATTAAGTAAGTGATATTAACTTTTTAATGGAGAATTTCAATGTCTTTAGAATCAGTTTCAAATGCTATTACGAGCAGTCAAAGTCAAACATTACCATCACGATCCTATAAGAAAGAAAGTTGGGCTGATCTAGCTATCATGGTTTCATTTGTGGGTGGTGCAGTGTTGGCAGGTTGCGCAATTGGCTTTATGCCTTTGGTTGGATTGGTGTAACAATTGCTGTCGTAATCGGTATGTTTCTTAATTTCAGGGAATCCATCTCTGTCCCTGGTATCAAATGGCAAATGTCCCACTGAACACTATCATCAGACCACATGATCCCTATGCGTAGGCGAAGGATTTCAAATTATACCAAAATGCTTCGATCAGCGACGAGGTGATAGCCTAAGCTATGCCGAGGAGCTGAGCGCGGCAGATTGGTATCATTTGGATCCTGCTCCAGGGTCAATGGAATGAATCGAGTGTGCGTGAAAAAAAGCGCCCCTGTGCTTTTCTCTCCGCCTCCAAGCTAAAAACTTCCCTCACATCACAATGATCTCTATGGTTGTAGATCCAAATCTTTCCTTACATCGGAGCAGGAGGAGGCGGCGTTGATCTCCCAGGTAGATCTGGTAGCTCCTTAGGAACGTTAACGTTTTCATTAAGAGTTCCCGACGGCAATTCAGTAGCTTTTTTGTTGTCATAGAAAACAAAAATGAGGAAAACCAGCATAAGTGCTGCAGTAATTAACACTATCGTTGTCCATTGATTGTTGTTAATATTCATCCGTTTCTCCGACTTAAAATGTTAATCTTTTGATAGAAGATGGCGTAGAGCCCTTTCTAAATTTTGGTATAGAAATTTATATCCGTTTTCAACAAGCTTCTTCGGCTCTACTCGTGTACTGCTTAGTAACAACGCATCTACCATTTCTCCAAAAACGAGTCGCGCCGGCGATGTTGGAAATGGCAAAAAAGTAGGGCGATTTAAAACTTTGCCTAGTGTAGTTGTGAAATCGTGATTAGTCACAGGTTCCGGTGCGCTCAGGTTAAAAACACCGGCACAATTCTTGTGTTGGATGATATAAAAAATCGCACCCAGGACATCGTCTATGGAAATCCAGCTCATGTATTGTTCTCCAGAGCCTATTTGTCCCCCTAGTCCCAATTTAAAGGGAACAAGCATTGTTTTTAGTGATCCCCCCTGAGGAGATAGTACAATGCCGATACGGATAATCGCACAGCGAACTTTAGTTTGCTCCTTTGCGGGCTCTGCTGCTAGCTCCCATTGCTTACACACATCCGCCAGGAAACCTTCTCCCGCAGGACTTGACTCTGTAAGTAACTCGATTCCTCTATCTCCATAATAACCAATAGCAGAAGCGTTAAGAAAAAGCTCTGGTGGAGAATCGAGCTCTGCAATAGTTTTTGCGAGCAAAGATGTGGTTTGAACACGACTTTCGAGAATTTTATGCTTCTTATTTGAAGACCATCGTCCAAAAATATTTTCCCCGGCCAAATTAATGATGACATCGAAACCTTCAATCATTATAGGATCTAGCTCATCCTTTTCAGGATCCCAAAAAATAGAATTTGGATGGTTACTAGATTTTGTTCGTTCAAGTCTATAGACTTGCGTACCTGTTAAGGCCAAGGCGCCGCATAAAGCCGTGCCCAAAAGCCCAGAAGAACCTGCAATTAGAACTTTCATATTTCCTTTATAGGATTCTCTTATTAAGAGATTTCGCAGTGAGTGCCAAAGTCACCCAAATCCAACCAACAATGATCATATCGATTCCAATGAAAAGACCAATGACCCACAAGCCTGAAATTGGCCACTCAGCCCAAATCATCAAGCCAAGAACTAGCGACACGATACCGCTAAACAACATCCAGCCCCACTGTGCGTAGCGATTAAATACTGCAGCTACGATTTTAAATAGTCCTGAAACAGTATAAAAAACAGCTAAAAGTAATGTCAGTGTGATGGCCCCTATCGCTGGATTTAAAAGTAACATTAATCCAACGACAATATAAAGCAAAGCTGTAAGCAAGTTGACCAGAAACCCATCACCATTCCGAGTTTTAATCGCGTTAATCCCTTGTACAACTCCTCCGATCAGCATAAGAGTTCCGAAAAACACCATTGAAACCATTGTCACAAAGCCGGCACCCCCAATTGCAAGCGTACCTAGAAAAATTAAAAGGATACCTACCCCTAAAAACCAACCCCAATGCTTTTGAACTTCTTTAAGGCCCACATAATTTTCATAACGAAATATTCTATCTTGGCCGGGAATCAAAGTTAGATCTGGTTTTTTTTCTTGAAAGTCCCGAACCGCTTGATCATCTTTCCTTTCCTGCTTATCTTGATTTTCCATACATCTCCTTTATTTGCATGATTTTGAACAAGTCAACATCACTTATAGATATTTTTATATAGCCAGAAAAAACATGAAGCAGCAAGTTTTTTTATGTACCCAGAAAAAATAAAGGGGTGTAAAATCGGGTTCATGAATGGAATAACTGATATCGCCAAGAGCATTAACGACATTGAAGCAAAACTGGGGCACCATTTTGCCAATAAACAATTACTTACATTAGCCTTTACTCATTGCTCTTATGTTAACGAAAGCCGCACAACCACTCAGCATAATGAGAGAATAGAGTTTCTAGGAGACTCCGTTTTAGGCTTAATGGTGTCCGAATATTTATACCGCACCCTCCCAAACTTACCTGAAGGGGAACTTTCTTCCTTAAGAGCCAAACTTGTTGAAGCAAGTTCATGTATTTCTTACATCCAAAAATTAGATTTAGAAAAATATTTATTGCTTGGTAGAGGCGAGCGGATGAATGATGGTAGGGGAAGAGAAACGATTCTCTCGGACCTACTTGAGGCAATTATTGGAGCTATCTTCTTAGATGGTGGTTTTAATGCAGCTCAAAAGTTTTTTTTCGATAAATTCAAAGATGAAATTGATAGCATTTTGCAAGCACCATTACGAAATCCGAAGGCCATCTTGCAAGATCTGTGTCAAAAAAAATATCAGATAACACCACATTATAAAGTTCTTAATGAAATAGGACCGGACCACAGTAAAGTTTTTAAAGTTGTCGTCTTGCTGGATGAAAACGAAATGGGCTACGGAGAAGGGCCTTCCAAAAAGGAAGCCCAAGCCGCTGCTGCAAAAAATGCCCTTGAGGCTTTTCCTAAAGAGTCTTTTCGCTAATTTAAAAGGCTAGGATGGAGTCAACAACCAAAAAAATGGACAATTTAAATTGTCATGCACAGCTATTAAATGAAGAATACAAACATGCAGAATCTGCATTTGAATGCTCTTCCTTATAAAAAGGCAATCAAAATTATCCCCACAGGTAATGAAGTAAAAAACGTCGAAAACCATTTTTACTGCGTTCTACAAATGTTAGCATCTCGATCGTGGCTGAGGCTTTTTTAAAGGCTATGTTGTTACACAACATCGGAATCAGAGTGATGAGATACATTTTTGCGACGTTTTACGCTTGCTAGCATCTTGATCGCGGCTAGGCTTTTTTTGGAGGCTACGTTGATACTCAACATCGAAATCATGCTTTTAACTCAATCATTTCTGAGAAATTTAGCAGGCTAAAAACTTACCGAGAATTTCCAGCATTGCTATTTACCTAATTATTTAATAGAGGTAGAAATGGCTTTCGCCATCCCTCCCTCCGAACCCTACGGGTTACTAGCGCATACGGCTCTCCGGTCGATTGTTTCCTCATCGAGACTGATACGCCGCATAAAGAGCCTGGTTTGTTTCCATATTGAAAAGCCCTTTACTAGCGAAGAATTTATTTGGAATTTTCTGATTGCACCATCCAGCTCCGAAAGACCTTCTTTTGTTCTGTCTTTCTATGATTGCTCTAAGTCTTCTTCTCACAAAACTATCGAATGTACCAAGTGTATAGTTGGTTACACCCTTAAAGTAGTTGTCTTAATATTGGTTTCAGCTTTCCTATCACAGCATCAAGTGACTTACCACAAACTCGGCTAGTTTCTTGTCTTATTCGATCTCGGAACTTCTGTATACTTTTCCGTCTTACCCAGCTTGTTCCTGCTTCAAATCTATAACCTAGAAATTCAAACCCCTCTCCTTCTACCATACAATTCCCGAGATGGGTTTTGTCTGAATGGAGAGCTAGTTCAATGTTCTGAAACCCACTCTTAAACCAAATTCAGGGCATCTTCGACCTCTTTTCGACTTCGTGTTAATATCACAAAGTCATCTGCATATCTTATCATCTTATACCCTGCATTTGTTACAGCTACATCCAGGCCATGAAGATATAT
>JACDDG010000118.1 GCA_013817115.1 Parachlamydiaceae bacterium
GAACGGTTGCTGCGGTTCTAAATGAAATTTGTGATGAGCTTGAGTCTTTAGAGGATGAGTTGCGCTATAATTAAAAAAATTCAGATACCCCTTTGATCTTGAATGGGGCAGGGCCCCCATTCAAGATCAAAGGGGTATCTGAACACTTACCTCATATGAATAATTGATTGGATTCATAACTTCTCCTTAATGTCTTTTTGAAAATTAAAAACTGATTGGTTTAAAACTGTGACCTGTGTTTGTTGCAGAGCCTGAACGCTGGAGAAAGCCTCTTGTTGTTCTTGTAGGATACGCTGAGCTTCTCGGTATTGAGCTTGAACAGCAGCTTCTGCATCTTCAACGAAGTCATGAAATTGGATAATACATTTATTTGCTCTTTTCTTGCATCCGCAGCGCGATGTAGTTCGGCAAAAATAGAATCAAATTGTATTTGCATATGATTAGAATTAAATTGCGCTAATTGATTTGAATAATTTTCAATTATAGCTGCCGCGGAAATAGGGGGGTTGTCAGTAATGCAATTCGAACTGACGAGTGGAGCAAATTGATTATTGGGTGGAATCATAACATTACCATTTAAAAAGTTTTAATTTATATTAGCATCTTAAAAGTTTTTTGTAAAGGGGTAAATTAATAAATATGTTTCGTCAAAATTAAAATTAAGGAAAAGAGTTTGTTGCCTTATAGTTTAGAGGTAAATGATCCCGCTGATTTTTAACGCAGAGACGCAGAGACGCAGAGGAAGGCAAGTGATCAGGGAATATAAAACAACAATAACCTAATTTAAAGTACTTAATGTTAATGTTTTGTATTTTAAGTTTTATAAAATTATTTAATATTTCCTTCCTATTGTCTTTTCTCCGCGTCTCTGCGTCTCCTAATTAACAAATTTCAAGTCATTGATAATGAATGACTTATAAAGCTGAAATTTGATAATTCTCGATAGAGGGGCCGAAAGGCTCTGCTTCGCTCTGCGTTAAAAATCAATGGAATCATTACGTCTCAACACCTGTGGCGGCATTCCTTTCCTTTTGGAATATTTGAATCATATTTGCCATAATCCTTCACACTTTTCTACCTTTAATTCTACATCGTACCCATAGAGGCTACACATCTGCTGCTCCACTTAAGTTTGGGCATTGCTGGCTGTAGAGACGTTCCCCATTCTCTTCTTTATTCTCACTTTTTTTTTGCTCCCTTCACAAAAAAACAATTCACTCCTTGACTTTGTCGTAAATATCGGTTATGAATGAGGTACTAAAATTACGAAGTCGAGAATATCGAAATGGAACAACATGCAAAAAATCAGCTTTCAAAGCAATCGATACAAATCTGCCCATCAATTTTGTCGGCTGATTTCGGCTATCTTGCTGTAGAAGCTAAACGAGCTGAGGAATCTGGAGCAGATAGACTGCACATTGATGTAATGGATGGACATTTTGTACCAAATCTGACGCTAGGGCCTCAAGTTGTCGCAGCAATCAATCGTTCAACGGATATGTGGTTGGATGTACATCTTATGATGTATAACCCTTATGCCTATATAGAACGTTTTGTTGAAGCAGGGGCAGATGCTCTAACAATTCATTTTGAAGCTACTGAAGACGTTGAAGATACTTTAACATTTATTCGCCGTTGCGGAGTTAAAGCTGGTTTAGCCTTCAATCCAGAAACTTCAATGTCAATGATTCCAAAATATTTAGATAAATGTGATATGATCTTGCTAATGACGGTTAATCCGGGATTTGGCGGTCAAGAATTTATGCATGCCGTACTCGAAAAAGTGCAGTTCACTAGAAGCCTGTGTAATCAATTAAATATTCGTTTAGGTGGGGTGACAGAAAAGTCCACTACTAAACGGCTACCTCCATTTGATATTCAGGTGGATGGCGGAATTAGCGAAAAAAATGTGAATGCATGTGCTCAGGCGGGGGCGAACGTTATTGTTGCGGGAACATCGCTTTATCATCAAAAAGATCTTGATCTGAAACACGCTGTGACGGCATTGCGTCAGGCGGCTCAGGCAGCAATAATGTAGATTTAAAGGGGGCCTCCATGGTTTTAAGTAATCAATTGACGCCGGGAATGACAGTCTCCGTTGGCGATAAGCTTTATCGCGTTGAATCGTCAGTAAAAGTTACGACGCCTAAAGGCGCGCCTTTTATAAAAACTAAACTGCGTGAACTAGATACTGAAAAGGTCATTGAAAAGAATTTTAAGCTGGGTCAAACAGTTAAAGATGTGGCTTTAGCAGAGAAAAAATTAGAATTTCTTTACCTAGAGGGTAAAGACTATCTTTTCTTAGACATTGGTAATCTTGAACAAGTTTTAGTTTCTCCACCAATCATCGCAAATAAAGCAGAATACCTTCGGGAAGGGGTCGAAATAAAGGCTTCGTTTTACGGGGATACAATTTTTTCAGTTGAATTACCTCAGTTCCTTGAGTTGATGGTGGCTAAAATCGATGGTGGGGCTGTTGTAAATGGCACTAAAATTGCTGTATTAGAAACTGGAGCAAAAATTGAAGTCCCTTCATTCATAGAAGTGGGCGATATAGTTAAAATTGATACGCGCACAGACGAATATGTCCAGCGCATGTAATTTCATTTAGGGGATATCGTGGAATTAAAACAAATTAAAGAACTCATGGCGACTATGGGTCGCACTGGCACGAAAAAACTTTGCCTAAAAAAGGAAGGTTTTGAGCTCGAGATTGAAAGAGAAGACTCAGGTGTATACAGACACGATCCTCATTTGGCTCTCGACTACTCAGAAGAGTTCTCGTATCTACCTGGAAATAGTCCTAGGGCAAATGCAGCATTATTAAGAGGAAGGGAAATGTCTGCTCCTCTAGTACCGGCAGCAGAAGTCCCTCACAATTATGATGCTGCATCTTATATCACTTCACCTATGGTGGGGACATTTTATTCGGCGGGATCTCCAGAAGAGCCTCCTTTTCTTAAAGTTGGTGATAAAGTTGAAAAAAATACTGTCGTTGGTATTATCGAAGCAATGAAAGTCATGAACGAAGTAAAAGCTGGCATTTCAGGAACTGTTGTAGAGGTTCTTGTGGATAATAGCAATCCTGTAGAATTTGGTACAAAACTCTTCCGCATCTCATAATCCCGGCAATTCATGAAAAAAGTTCTTATTGCAAATCGCGGTGAAATTGCCGTTAGAATTATTCGTGCTTGTCACGATCTCGGACTGCAAACAGTAGCAGTGTACTCACAGGCGGACGCTGAAGCGTTGCACGTTTTGCATGCCGATGAGGCGATATGCATCGGGGAAGCTCCAGCCCAAAAATCTTACTTGAAAATTCCGAATATTTTGTCCGCTTGCGAAATTACAGGTGCAGATGCGATTCATCCCGGTTACGGATTCCTTAGCGAAAATGCTAACTTTGCTTCAATTTGTGAAAGCTGTGGTCTCAATTTTATTGGACCTGCACCTTCATCGATTACATTGTTAGGAGATAAAGCTAGGGCGAAAGCTACTGCAAAAGAAGCTGGTTGTCCTGTTATTGAAGGTTCCGATGGAATTGTTCCAGATGCTATTCAAGCTCGCATAGAAGCTGAAAAACTTGGATATCCCATCTTTATTAAAGCTGTAGCCGGTGGCGGAGGCAAGGGCATTCGGATTGCTCATAATGATGATGAATTAATCAGATTTTTTGTAGCTGCGCGAACTGAAGCTGAAGTTAGTTTCGGAAATCCTGATGTTTACTTCGAAAAAATGATTGTAGGCCCACGGCATGTGGAGGTGCAAATCCTTGGAGATAAGCACGGCAATTACATTCATCTTGGTGAGAGAGACTGTACAATCCAACGTCGTCGTCAAAAACTGATTGAAGAGTCTTTAAGCCCTGCTATAACTCCAAAACTAAGACAAAAGATTTGTGAAGCTGCTGTCGCCGTAGTAAAAAAGGCTAAATATTTTTCTGCAGGCACAGTCGAATTTTTGCTCGATAAAGACTTAAATTTCTACTTTATGGAA
The DNA here is from genome assembly GCA_013817115.1 of Parachlamydiaceae bacterium. GTDB lineage: Bacteria > Chlamydiota > Chlamydiia > Chlamydiales > Parachlamydiaceae > JACCRY01. Next base: position 3,997 of record JACDDG010000118.1, read on the forward strand.
GTCAATACGCGCATCCAAGTCGAGCACACGATTAGTGAAGAGATTTCCGGGGTCGATCTTGTTAAAGAACAGATTTTAGTGGCCCAAGGTAAGGTGCTGCCTTACAAGCAAAAAGATATTGTTTTTAACGGTCATGCGATCCAGTTCCGCATAAACGCAGAAAATTCGGCACGCAATTTTGCTCCTTCACCCGGACGTCTAGAATATTATCTACCTCCGGGAGGTCCGCATGTTCGAGTCGATAGCGCATGCTATTCAGGCTATGTGATTCCTCCTAATTATGATTCAATGATTGCTAAATTGATTGTACATGGAAAAAATCGTCGTGAAGCTATTGAGATTGGTAGACGGGCCTTGCGCGAATTTCATATAGGCGGAGTGTTTTCAACCATTCCATTTCATCTTTACATGTTAGATGATGAAAACTTTTTAAGTGGCAATTATGATTTGACCTATATCGATGACTTGATCGGCCAAGGCTGCGAGTTTATAAATTCTTAGGCTTGTCCGTGTACTTATGACTGAAAATAAGATTGAAGAAAAAAAACGTTGCTTTGGTGGTCAACCTGGCAAGGAATTCTACGCAGAGTATCATGATCGCGAATGGGGCATTCCTTCGCATGATGATACTCATCTTTTTGAAATGCTGATTCTAGAGGGCGCTCAGGCTGGTTTAAGCTGGGAGACAATCCTTAAAAGACGTGAAGGTTATCGCGAAGCTTTTTATCGTTTTGATGTGCGTAAAGTAGCCTCTATGAGCGATCGGGAGCTGGATGATCTTCTTTTAAATGAAAAGATCATCCGCAATCGTCTAAAGGTTTATTCGGCACGAAAAAATGCTATGGTTTTTATAGAAATTCAAAAAACCTTTGGGTCGTTTGATAGCTACCTCTGGAGCTTTGTCAACGGTAAACCTATTGTCAATGCTTGGGGTCAGTTTCAGGAGGTGCCTGCGAGGACAGTTGAAAGCGATGCTCTCTCAAAAGATCTTAAGAAACGCGGCATGATTTTTGTTGGCTCAACAATTATGTATGCCTACATGCAAGCCGTGGGCCTAGTTAACGACCATCTTAAGGACTGTTGGCTTCATAAGAAAAATGAAAAAAAATAGTCATTCTGCAGTTGAATTTTTTATCGTTTCAGACATGTAAATTAATCCAATCGATATTCTAGGGGCCCTAAAACGTAGCCAAAGTGTAGCGCCATCATTCCGATGTTGAGTATAAACGTATCTGACAAAATTTTTAGCAGCTAAAATATATAGCCCGAAAATCTTTTTGTTTCCATAGCAAGGCTCTGCCGCAGCTGTAGGGAAAGCAAAGATGCCTTGGTTCCCTGGAGGGGACTTCTTTTTGAAGCCTCCAAGGAATTTATAAAAAATTATTTGTGGCTATAGGCTTGACGCTCACAATGTTCTTTTACCGTTATTTGCGGGATTTAAAAAAAAAGAGGCCCCGCAACGGAGGCTAAGTCATTTCTGCTCTTCCCACAGCTGCGGCAGAGCCTTGCTGTGGACTACAGAATGATTTTAGGGCTATGTTTTAAGCTGCATAACTTTTTTAAAAAAGGTTTTAGTGAAAAGCATGATCAGAATGATGTTGCGAGATTTTTCAACTTTCTCCACTTGCTAACATCTTATACGGAAAGACAACTTGTCATTAATACCTTTTTCTAATAAACTGAGCTTGTAAATTATTATACCGTTTGCGGTTAAAGGTTTCTAATTTTTTTGAGGGGCTCGTGCATCTCGATTTGATGCCAAATTTCACAAAAAAGTTAAAATCTGAACTACTTGCTGTATACCTTCCATGACTAGATGAGTCATTGGTTTGAGGTGCTTAATAACACACAAGGGATTAATCCTATGAATATGAAAAATCTATTTTTCAATATATTCGCTATAACCTGTTGCGGTGGAATGCTGATTGCTTCTCCTGCTGTTGAGAATAGTGAAAATGAACGTAGTCCAATAGGTGAGAATGCTCTACCTAAAGAAGAAGCCAATGCTCTACTAACTGAACGTTTTTCACAAGATTCATCACTGATTGAATCTGATGAAAATGTTAAAGATGCTTTGTCAGCAGGTCCAACGTACGCTAACTTAATGGCGAGTTCTTCTTTATTAAAAGAAGCTCCAATGAGCGACTCTGCAGCTCTGACTTCGTTGGCACTTCCAGCTACAGGACTCACAACATCAGGACATCCTGGCGTTTTTAAACTTGCTACGAACATTTCAGGTAACAAAGTTTATTTAGAAGATGGTTCTCGTTGGAAAATTCATTCAGCAGATCTTTATTACATGACAAATTGGTATACTACGGCAAATTCTTTTTTTCCGGACAATTTTGTAATTGCGTTGAATACAGATGTAGGTTCTCACCTTTCCTATCGTTATTGTATTGTTAACCAGCAAACACAAGTTGCTGTTCGTGCAGAAATCAATCTAGCCCCGCTGAAATCACTCAGAAGATATATTTACTCTTATGCGTGGTTGACAGATAATTATGGTCATTTGTATGTCCAACTGTGTTTAAATGACGGGTCAGTATGGAACATGCTTTCAAGTGACTTTCCATTTACAGGTGTTTGGAATGTTAATGATACGGTAATTATTGGCTCGAACAATGGTTTAGCTAATTCCATTGCTCCAAATCTCTTAATAAATATTAACTCAAACAATTTCGGTGCGGGTCTTTGCATCCAGCTTCCATAAGGATATCCCATGAAAAATAAATTAATGACAGCAGTTAGCTGCTTATCTCTTTTTGCGGCATTTTTGGCTTTAACTCCCATGGATGCGCATACAATTCGACACATAGACCGTCCTGAAAACATGACGGAAGAAGAATTTGCAATAAAAGCAGAGCAAAAATATGCGCGTGATTTAGCTGAACAAGAAGCTATTGAAAATGCTGTCGATGACGAAGAAGTGCTTGGCGAGCTTAAAGTGAGTGATTCAGATTTAGCTCCTTTAAGTAATTTTACATTGAATACTGATATTGTTAAGTTTCCTACAACTCATACCGGAGCATGGCATAAGGCGATCGCTGTATCAGCTACCGGTAACCATGTTACTTTAGAAGATGGTTCAGGATGGCTTGTATATCCGAATGATAAAAAGAAAACTTTGGACTGGTATGGAGATGACATCATCTTGGTTACAATGGC
>JACDDG010000119.1 GCA_013817115.1 Parachlamydiaceae bacterium
TGACCCAATATTATAATATGGGGTCGTTTTTGATCGCTTAATCGCGGGAGCTTTCTCAAAGCCAAAAATCCAAAATTTGGACGCACTTCGGTATACACGCATTATCAGGTGAATTACATCATCGGGTAACTCATAAAAGATTGAATCGAGATCAATTTTCGCTATTTGTAATGTTCTGATTGCTGCTTGTTCTTTTCTGAAATAATCTACAAATAGATTCGTTAGACAAGAATCCTGTGGGACACCTATGAATAGACTAAATCGGACTGAATCATAATGAAAAAATTTAATTTCTCTGCTACCTTCTTTTTCTTGAATGGTTTTTGCTCCATTAGTAATTAACAACTGCACTATAGGTCGTAGTTCTATCATGCTCGAACGATGGCAATCGCTAATATCATTCCAGTAGGAAAAGTGCTTTGCTGAAAGAACATTATTTAGCAGGAAAGATAATACAGGAACAGGGTTGTAATTTGCAGAAACAAGAGTTTCTGCAGTGAGGGTCGGATTCGGATTAAGTTCAGTTCCACTTTCAATAAATAAATTTATTTTTTTACATACATTTTCAATATTGCGCGGTAATCCTTTAGAGTTTAAGTAACTTTTAACAATGAAGTCTTTGCACTTGCTTTAAAAGCCCCTCTATCTCTATCCTTTGTCAGAAAATATGATAAAATTTTTTTTGTCAGAAATAGAAGCAATAGTTGCCAAATTTTTATTTAATTTTTCTAAGGTAGCGATCAAATCCATTTCATCTAAATTTACAACAAATCCAGTTTCACTGCATCTTCCTTTAAATTCTTCAAAAGTAGGATTTTTATTTAAAAATTCTATCATTTCCTGTGAAATTTCGCTCAACATTTTAAAAGTAATACCATTTACTCTACCATCATTATATTCATAGCGCGTTGCAAAGTGTTTAAAAAATTTAGCTTTTTCAAAAAAAAGTTGAAAAATTTCATTTCGTGATTCTGTCTTATAAAAAGCGTAGCCAAAAGTAGATATTATGGAATATATTCCCTTTAAAATTCTTAGGATTCGTTCAAAAATAGAATAGTAGAAAACCTGCTTGGTCAAAACCTGGTATTTTCTACCTCGATAGCTTGGCCAATTTTGATCAGTTAGAAAATGACCCTGTCGCGTTATAATTTCTGCAGGACCTGAAATTGGCAGATTGTCCAACCTTTTTCTAAGTGGTGCACTTCGTTAATATTTTTAATGAAAGATAGTTGCGTCAATATAAGCTTTGATTAATGATTTTTATATTAATAGTCGTGATATCAATCTTTTGAGAATGTAATACAATATTACAAGAAAAAAAGGACAAAACGGAGAAAATAAAATGGAAGGACAAGACTGAGTGAAGGCTCATCTTGTCCCTTGTAGTCATTTTATTTTTTTAGCTCTTAAGAACCGCGACAATATGCTCGCAACCTTCTTGACCGCAAGTGCAGCCAACAGGATTACCTAAGAACACTCGAAATTCGGTTTGATCAACCTTGTCAATAACGAGAAACTGATTTTTTCCGGTTTCCTGGATCTGCCATGGACCTGGAATTTCTTGAGCTTCGTTACTATTTTGCTGTTGATTGTCTGTCCATGCAGCTATTTCAGAAAACAGCTGAGATTCTACATCAGCGTCCCCGTTAATTGCACGCGTGATCTGACAATATGGGCAATTACAATCTTGCTCAGCTATTGTACCTGTCTGAATCTCTTCAGGAGCTACAATTTTTACAATCGCCCCTATTTTTTGAAGAATTTCTAAAGGCAAATCCGGAGCATCTGCATGTGCAGGATTGTGTTGCATAGCATTTCCTAGACCATCCATCGAGCTAATTCCAAATTGAAAAGCGTTATCTGCTCCTGTCAAAGGAAAGCCCTGCCCCAACAATCCAAATGGCAACCCTTGCAAAGATGGTTCATTATTGGAGGATAAAAATGGACGAGGGATTACTTCTTGCTCTAAATATTCAGCATGCGCAGTAAAAATCATATCAATATATTCAGTACTAATGCCGGGAATATTTACCGATTCACTTCCGGTTAAAGTAACCACAAGTGTAGCTCCTTTCATATATAAACCCTCGACGTATTTCCATGATGTGGAAATATAAGGCGGAACGCTAAGCATTATATTATTAACTTTTACCTTCATTAGGTCCTCCTTGTCTAGCTTTGCAAATTACAAAAAACGTAAAGCTTAAAAAAGCCTTGGTCACCCAATTTTTATCATCGCTTCTAGAGTTAAGTATACCCTAAGAATAAATATTTAGCAAGTGATTTTTCACTAAAAGCCTAAACTTCATGTAAAATATTAGCACTCCAGCCAACCGACTGCTAATATTTATAACTCTTTAAACTTCCCCCTTTAACCTCAACTCTTTACTTGCTCGATATTCTTCCTTATCTATAAACTTTACTTATACTCGAGTGGGTAATGTCGATCACTTCAGGTCTGGAATTTTCCGTCGACTGGAAATTCTAATTGAAGGCACTCGAGACAGTTACCCCTTTTTTTACTGAATATCACCCTAGAGGATCGCATGAAAAAAAAAAACTTTGTTATCGATACAAATGTTCTCTTGCATGACCCCGAAGCAATCATGAAGTTCCCCCTTCAAAATGTTATTATTCCTGTTACGGTCCTAGAGGAACTTGACAAAATGAAACGTCTTCCGAATGATTTAGGGAAGAATTCACGCGCGGTATTTCGTTTTCTAGACTCCTTACAGGATCTAGGAACAGGAAATCTGCATAGTGGCGTTTTATTAGAAAACGAAAGTGTGGTACGAATTCAATTGGACATCAAGCGAGACTTTTCCTATGGCATGGAGCTTGGAATCAACGATAACCGTATTATTATGTCGGCCTTACTTTTAAAGGAAAAAGGTGAAGAGGTTGTTTTCGTTTCTAAGGACTTTGCCGCGCGCCTTAAAGCCGAAGCAATTGGACTTGATGTTCAAGACTACAAAAATCTTAAATATGACTACGACACCCTGTACCATGGAATAAGAAAACTTGAAATCCCTAAGCACGAAATAGATCTATTTTATAAAGATGGTGAACTTCCTCTAGAGGATACAGGCTACAACCCCAATGAATATCTGATTCTGACATCACCTGAACACTCCTCTGCTGTGGGAAAATGGAATTCGCGCACCAAAAGCCTTGAACCACTGTTGAAATTTAATAATTTGTGGGGAATTAAACCGCGTAATGTCGAACAGCGTTGTGCGACTGATCTTCTCTTGCGCGACGATATAAAACTTGTTACACTCATTGGACAAGCCGGCACAGGCAAGACGTTACTTGCATTAGCGTGCGGAATGCGCAAGGTTTTTGATGAAGGGCTTTACACGCGAATTTTAGTGAGTAGACCTGTAGTACCACTCGGAAGAGACATCGGATATCTTCCCGGCACTAAAGAGGAAAAACTTTTTAACTGGATGCAGCCCATATTTGATAATCTTGAATATTTGTGCGATTCATCCGGTCGAGAGTCCAGTGAAACGCTAAAGTGGGTCATGGAAAGCAAAAAAATTGAAATGGAAGCTGTGACTTACATTCGGGGGCGTTCCCTTCCAAAAATGTACATCATAGTTGATGAAGCACAGAATTTAACTCCGCATGAAGTAAAAACAATCATTTCACGCGCGGGGGAAGGCACCAAGGTAATTTTGACCGGTGATCCCACTCAAATCGACAATCCATATCTTGACAAAGATACAAATGGATTGACGTATACTATTGCCCGGTTTTCAAACCAAAGTATCTATGGAAATATATTCCTTGATAAAACCGAAAGATCAGAATTGGCAGCACTTGCAGCCACAATTTTATAAAATTAGGAATTAGAAAATGAACGAATCTATCTTTAGAGCGACACTAAGACGCTTTTTTATGGTCCTGGCCACTGTTGTTGGAGCCATCTGCGCTCTTGTTCTTGTTACTACAATGATTTCTTATTTAATCGATAAAGATGTCGCAGGGCGTCCAGAGGTAAAAAGGTCTTTAACAGCCGAAATACAACCTAACGCAAAAGGTGAGCGTGAAACCTTTTCAAAAACCAATCCTATAATTCTTAGAATAAACATCGAGGGTGTCATAGGTTTAGATAAGTTAACTCGCGCGCATATCTCGCAGCAGCTTATTGAATCCCGCGAAGCTCCTTTTGCGGACAATCAAGTTAAAGCAATATTGCTCACGATTAATTCTCCAGGAGGAACTGTCACGGATTCGGATAGCATTTATCGGGAACTTATAGCCTACAAAGAACGTTATAAATTGCCTGTTTATGCTCACATTGATGGACTTTGTGCTTCTGGAGGAATGTACATTGCCTGTGCAGCAGATAAAATTTTTGCGACTGACACAAGTATTGTTGGCAGCATCGGAGTTGTCACTCCCCCTATATTTAATTTTGTAGAGCTAATGAACAAAGTGGGAGTTGAATCTGTTACTTTAAGTGCAGGAAAGGGCAAAGATGAGCTAAATCCATTCCGTCCATGGGCTAAAGATGAAGGTGAAAATTACAAAGATCTAATTGGCTACATGTACGATCTTTTTGTCAATGTTGTCACAACGAACAGACCAAAAGTTGATAAAGAAGCCCTGGTAAATAAATATGGTGCACATATTTTTAATGCAGCCAAAGCGCAAGAAATTGGTTTTATCGATGGGAGCAACAACAGTTATGATGAGGCTCTTAGTATGCTAGCAAAAGAAATTGGAGCAAAAGAAGGTGAATATCAAGTTATACGATTTAATGATCAAAATTGGTTTGAGTCTTTGTTTAAAAGCGAGAGTCCTTTAGGCATATTGTCTGGTACAGTTCACTTGAAAGTTGAATTGCCTGGGATGTTAGATCCTAAGTTTTCTAGTCAGTATTTGTATTTGCATCAGTAAGAGACTGATGGGGGCTACAATTGTAACACGTAATTCCAATGACGTGCACCACGTAGCCTCCATAATGCTTTGCGGCGATTTTGCGGGATCAAAGTATTATATTTCGTAGCAACAATCTTATTTTACCTTTCTCAATTCAATCAAACAAACATGAAAAAATTTCACAATTAACAGCTATCCCGGTAAAGCCAATTTTTCAAAGTTTTGAAATAAATGATCCTTCACAAATCCCAAGATACATTGATGATTTACCTCACCTAAGAATTGAAGGAGCGTTTATAACATTTCGGTTAGCGAATTCGATTCCTAAAAGTATTACAATGGTACAATGTACGTCAAAAATGGCTTACGACATTTGGAGTTGATACTTTTCTAGAAAAAAAGGATTTTCGGTCCTGTGTTAATTTTTTTTAAATATAGAAGTATAGCTTGATTGTAATCCATCTTGAATGCCTCTCCGAACAAGATCATAGGGGAACAACTTACAGAAATATTCTCAGCTATACTCTTACCTTAATATATTTTAAAAAATCAAGAAGTATAATTAAATTGTAATCCATATTAAACGCCTTTCCGAACAAGTTTATAGAGAATATCTTACAGGTATTTTCCAACTATACACTTACTTTGATATTTTTAAATATAGCATATTGCTGGATTGTAATCCATCATGAATGCCTCTCGAAACAGGTTTATAGGGGAACAACTTACAGGATATTCCCAGCTATACACCATACACCAATTTAATTGGCTTTTGGAATTCTATTAGTCAACTCCGACTAGTTTCGAGGTTGGCAAAACTGGCCCAAGATGAATGGGATTCAGGTAAAATTAGAAAGGCGCGAGAAAGGACATTTCCTTATTAAATATTTATGGAAAACTAAAATTTGAACTTGCAAAAAAGCGGAAATTTCTACTTTGCTTTAATCTTCTTAAGATTTTTATATCTTTTTTACGTTATGATATAATCATGAAATGAATCTTAAATCGACTCTTAAAAAGTCACTTTCGAAGGAATTTATGTTAAATAACATTGATAATATGTGTTTTAAAACCATTAAATGTTGCGATTTTATTCCACTGGTAAGCACCTTTAGCAATTGCTTTACCTTATTCAAAAGATGTGTGCTTGATAATATTAGCGGGGGAAATAATGTAAAGTCCCGTTCTTTTAGTTATTTAAAAAAAAACCTATATTACTTTGCATCGTACTCTTAATTCCTATATTTGGCAATATAGTTTTTTTTATTTATGATCAATTTGCTCAAAATAAGTTTCAAAAAGATAAGGAAATCGTGGTTGCTGATGTTATAAAAGATGGCATGGCGCTTGAGCAAGCTGATAACAAGCTTAAAAAAGATAGGGAAGTCATGCTTGCTGCTGTTACACAAGATGGAGATGCACTTAATTTCGCTGATATTGAGCTTAAAAAAGACAAGGAAATCGTGCTTGCTGCTGTTACGCAAAATCCTAGGGCACTTACAATCGCTGATATTGAGCTTAAAAAAGACAAGGAAATCATGCTTGCTGCTGTTACACAAAATGGGTTTGCACTTAGATACGCTGATATTGAGCTTAAAAAAGACAAGGAAATCGTGCTTGCTGCTGTTACACAAAATGGGTTTGCACTTAGATACGCTGATATTGAGCTTAAAAAAGACAAGGAAATCGTGCTCCCTGCTGTTACGCAATGGGGCATTGCACTTTACTTCGCTAATATTGAGTTTAAAAAAGACAAAGAAATCGTGCCTGCTGCTGTTACGCAAAACGGCGTTGCACTTAACTACGCTGATATTGAGCTGCAAAAAGACAAAGAAATCATGCTCGCTGCAGTTAAACAAAGATTCTCGGAGGGTAGCCATGAACTTCTAAAAGCATTTATTCGCGAATTTCCTGAAACCGAGCATTTGTTTTTATTACTGGACTATGAACCGATATACTTAACTTTGAAGCAAGGCTTTAAAGATCAAAATTCGATTTTGTCTCTATTATGTGAGGACGTAGTAAACGAGATAAATAAAAAAAACATGGTATAACCCAGCGAGCGCTTTGAAAAACTCCTACTCTTAAAGGCAGCGTCGTTAGACACTGCCTTTTCATAGAGGTAGGAATGGCTTTCACCACCCCTCCCTCCGAACCGCACGGACGGTACTAGCGCATACGGCTCTCCGGTCGATTGTTTCCTCATCGAGACTGATACGCCGCATAAAGAGCTTGGT
>JACDDG010000120.1 GCA_013817115.1 Parachlamydiaceae bacterium
GTTTGATGCTTTGGCTGAGGCCTGAATGGGCCGGCATATTACAGCCCAGGTCGGAGTTGCGAACGCATGCGAGACACGCAGGCCTGGGACTTAAAAATACCTCGGGAGTCCTGTAAGGACGGCATAAAGTAATCGCGTAAATAGCAGTGCTTAGATTTCACCACAGTTCATTATAAAAAATATTCGGATTAGGTTGAGATGTTAGCATTTCAAAAAAAAATTGAGTCAAAAACATGAGTATAATACTGCAGCCAAATTTTCATGAGAGAGGCTTTGGTGTAAGAAAAAAAGTTTCAATGAATTTAAAAAAACAGTCACATTATTGCTTATCCTGAGGCTTAATATCATATTTCCAAGCAGAATGCCACTTAAGAAATCTTAAGCGCATTTCAGAGATACTCTGGAATAAATCAGCCCTCTCCACTGGAATGCAAGAATTAAAAATTAATAAAAAATCCGCATTGACTTCGTCAATTTCATTTGACTTCAGAATAGCTTCTTCGGATTCATTATATTCAAATTCTTCAATAATTTTTTCCTCAAAGATCTCTTCATCATAATCAAACAGGTCTATCGATGATAATTTTCCAAAGGGACTAGCCCAATCTAGATGTCCTCCAGATGATGTTAAAAAATGAGTAAATTCACCTGAAAATGCCATGTCAGATAAATCCTCGCAAAATGATAATTCAGAAAAAACCGAGTCGATTTCAGTCGAACAAAAACTTGATTGGGTAACAAAACTAATTCCACTGGAACTATCACTAGAATTCAATAAGGAATTAAAAGGACAAAAACATGGAAGTGTTTTTGCATATGCAGCAATTACCTGATATGTCCTCAAACACTCGCTCATGACTAATTCTTGAGAAATCTTTATTGTATTAATATCTTCCTCTGAAGCATTATTTTTTAATAAGGTATAGTAATCTAAAGCATCAATTGCACTATTTTCATCCAGCTGATCACAATCGTAAACTTTTGGATCAAAATAATTATGCAAACTCAAAGGCACAAGATCCGGTAGAACTACCGGTTCAAAATTGTCATCAAAACAGCTTATGCAAAAATAATGAACTTTTTCGATTGGGAGTCTAGTCAACGGATCCACTACAAAAAAATCAGAGTGGGTAGGCAGATCTATTGTAGAATTGATTAAATCCCCTACTCTTTCGGCACTCTCATATATAAAAGCTCGAAGATACAGGGTGTCATAAATTTTATAAACTTTACTCTCTAGTTCTGCAACTGAGACTAAATAGTATGGTAGACCGGCTTTTTGAGCGGAGATAATATTATCTCTAAATGATGAATATGTGAAAGCTTCGTCATCATCTAACATTAAAACTTGAGGAAAATTTGGGTTAGAAAATAAGCCTGCTGGATTAAAGAGCGGAGCAGAACAAGTTTCATTTTGAATATTCATTGGATTAATCTTGTTGTTATAAATTTGTATGTTTCAAAAGTCACTTAAAATTGATTTTTGCTGCTGTGAACACTTCCATGGCTCTGGGCTTTCGATTCAACTATTATAGCGAAGTGCGTTCAAATGTTGGATTTTTGGCTTTGAGAAAGCCCCGGGATTAAGCGATCAAAACGACCCAATATTATAATATGGGGCTGTTTTTGATCGCTTAATTCCGGGAGCTTTCTCAAAGCCAAAAACCAACATTTGAACGCACTTCGGTATAACCCACAGAGCCGACAGCGACAAAAGACAATAATAAGCGCGACTTAAATATTTCATTATATGTAGTGATTTTTAGACTCTAACAGACTAACGAAGTCCCTATCACTTATTTATGGTGGGAAATTCTACATAGCCATTTTGCTCATCTTCCTTAGGATTATGACGGTGGTCGCCATTAACTCGAATTTGAATTAACTCACCCCAAGTTCCCGCCTTTACTCCACCGGATAAACTATTAAAGTCTCTACCAAAATCTTTATAAAAACTATATCTAGAACTGCTGATTAAATCTTTAGGAGCCTCATCATTTGCATGATGAATTTTTACATAGATTTCAAAAGGATTTTTATTTGCTAAAAGCTTAGCACAATATGCACGTCGATTGTCCCTAGATGTAAATATGTTGTCACTCATTAAGACAATTTCCAATGCATACTTTTTATTAAATCCATTATACCACATATCGTCTTTCAAATCTGAAATCATTTGAGTTCGTCCCCTAAAATCTGTTGTGGTAGAATTTATTGACTTTTGAGAAAATCTAAATTTTTTAATAAAATCAGAACTAACCTCTACAGCATAAGGAGGAAATGAAGTGGATCCAGACCAGCCACCATTTTCTGAAAAATTGTACCTCTGCCTTTCGAAATTCCGGTGGTTATATGGTTTATTGTTTGTATCAATTCGAGAATTGCTTGAACTGATTTGATTGTTTTTTGGATTGAAATTTGGAACATGATTCGCTTTCGAATCTGAAACGATCTCTTTTCTATAATTTGAGTTGAAGTTATTTGAAGATGAGATGATTTCAACTCTTCGTTCATTCGAAAAAATTTCAATTGATTTTTTATTGTTACAGATACTTACTTTGGCTACATGTTCGATGCATGAAATTACTGAGTCATCTACAGGCTTAATCTCAACATTTTCAGTAGAAAAGCAATTTTTCTTGCATGGAGTTGCTTCGGCACACAAAGAATCGATAAACTTTTCCTTGTCAGAAAAATTTAAGCTACTTAAATCAACAATTTTATTATGACTAGCATGAGCTATTTCTTTCTTTTCACCGTCCAATGGTTTACTTATTGGAGCATTTTTTTTTATAGGTTTGTACCTGTCTAATTGATTTTGTTTCAGAATAGCATTTCCACGTGGCCCCATAGGATCACGCCTTGTGCTTATAATTCTTTCTTGAGCAATACTACTAGTCTGATTATTTTTTTGAGTATTACTCAAATCAGCCTGTTTATTGGCTTGGAAGTTTTTTTGATCAACATAAACTGTTGATGACTTCTGAGTGGTTGGCTGCAACATTTTTAACAACTATTATTAAAACAAATTTATGTATTTTCAAAAAATTAACTCTACACTACAAAGTTCAATGCCTATAAGCCATGTAATCCCTTGAATTTAAAATAATATTTAAATACTAGTGACAAAACATTCAGCCAACTTTATCTGTATAGAATTATATTTTAGCATAACCAGCATTTTTAATCAATCCTGAATTAATATTTTAATTATAGTTCACGTTGTCTTTCTCCTTATTTAACTGAATTTTATAAAACATCAACTTATAAAATAGAAATCTACCTATGGCTCTCCCATTCCCATACATGAAAGAAAAAGCCTAAAGCTCTCGGAGAAATGCCATTGATATGCTCAAAGATTATTACCCAGCCTTTTTATCTTGATTTACCAAGATATTATTCTAGAAAATATTCCAGAGTTGTGATACAATCAAAACTCTTGAACTTATAATTAAAGTGGTTAAAATGGAAAATTTTTGCGAACTCTCCTTAGAAAAGCTCTCTACATGGCTTACTGAAGCTGGCCATGCGGCTTACAATGGAAAACAAATTTATAAATGGGTCTATGAAAAATTTGTGCTTCAGTGGGATGGAATGACGAATCTTAGTAAGGAACTTCGCGAAAAGTTATCAACAACTTTCCGCCTACCTGTTTTAGAATTTGTTAAAATGACGCCTTCTAATGACGGTGAAACTTACAAATTTCTTTGGAAAATGTCGGAAGGTTCTTTTGTTGAATCTGTTTTAATTCTTTCAGGGAATCGTCGGACAGTATGTGTATCCTCACAAGTAGGATGCCCGGTTCGTTGCGCATTTTGTGCTTCAGGAAAAAATGGATTTTTTCGTAATTTACGTCCTGCAGAAATTATTGAGCAAGTGCTGCAAATTAACGTTTGGCTAAAACAGCGCGACGAAAAAGTCACACATGTTGTCTTTATGGGAATGGGCGAACCGTTCAAAAACTACGACGCAGTCATCCAATCAATTCATCAATTAAGTGATCCATTAGCTCTAGGAATCTCGCAAAGACGTATTACTGTTTCTACCGTTGGCATCACTGAAGGCATTCGCCGCTTCACACAAGAAGGACTTAAGGTCAGTCTTGTACTTTCATTGCATGCCCCGAATCAAAAAATTAGAGAAAAAATCATTCCTTATGCAAGAAAATATCCTTTGGATGAAATCTTGAAAACAATGGATGAATTTGCGCTGAAGACTAAGCGGGATGTCACTTACGAATATATTTTGCTTGCAGGAATCAATGACCACCCTGACCACGCCTTCGAACTTGCAAACCTCCTTAGGGGACGTCAATGTACCGTGAACCTAATTCCTTATAATCCTGTTGCAGGCATCCGCTTGGTACGCCCAGAGCATAAAGCTATCAAACAATTCCGCACGGTGTTATTCGGCTCTAAGGTCGTTAATACTTGTCGTTATACTAAGGGCGATGACATCGCGGCAGCGTGCGGGCAACTTGCATTAATGCAGAAAGAAGAGACTGAGAAGAAAGAAGAAAATGAGGCTGAAAAAGCTGTAGGATAAGCCGCAACAATTGTCATCACGTGCACTCGAGTAAAATATGCCGTTTGATCAAAAGAAACTAGAGGCATATCCCCTTCTGCCGGGGGTATACCTAATGAAAAACAGCACTGATCATGTCATTTATGTGGGTAAAGCTAACAGCTTACGTCTGCGTTTAAAGCAATATTTTTCCGATGGGGGCGATGGCCGTCAAATGATTCCTTCGCTGATTTCGAAAATTGAGGCAATTGAAACAATTGTCGTATCATCTGAAAAAGAAGCTCTCCTCCTTGAAAACACCCTTATCAAGCGCTATAAACCTAAATTTAACGCTCTCCTAAAAGACGATAAAACTTATATTGCTTTAAAGCTTAGTTACCGGGATCAATGGCCAATGCTTCAATTGGTTCGCTACAAAGTAAAACCGGAATCTAATGCCTATTATTTTGGACCTTACACCAGCGCAGTTTCTGCCCGAGCTACTTTCGACCTTTTAAATCACTTATTCCCTTTGCGTCAATGTTCCGACAAAGAATTTTTACGTCGTACACGCCCTTGTATTCTTTATGACATGAAACGCTGTTGTGCTCCTTGTGTTGGGAAATGCACTAAAGAAGAATATAATGAATATGTCCAAGGCACCATTCGTTTTTTAAAAGGCCAAGATAAAGAGGTCCTTGCTGAAATCAAAGCAGAATTATATAAGGCTTCCGAAGCATTAGAGTTTGAGCGAGCTGGAATGCTGTATAAAAAGATTCAACAGATTGAAAACACGCTTGAAAAACAAAGGGTCGATAAACCATGCGGGGTCGACACTGATGTATTAGCAATCTTTAGACAGGCTGATGAAGTCATTATCTGCCAACTCATTTTTCGGCAAGGAACACTGACCACTTCAAAAATCTATAATTTCTCTCAGATTGCACAAGATGATGAAGAATTATTAGAATCTTTTCTGCTGCAACATTATGAGATAATCTCTGCACTACCCGATGAAATTCTAATTCCTATAGAGCTTTCAGACGCTAAAGCAATTTCGGAAATCATTTCTTCAGACAGAAAAAGTAAAGTTTCTTTTAGCGTACCTTTGCGCGGAGAAAGAAAAGCTCTTTTGGCTATGGCTTACACTAACGCTGAGGCTGCATTTAGGCAACATAAAGATGTCGAGAGCATGCTTCAACGCACTTTACTTGAAATGCAAGAACGTCTCCATCTTAAAAATTATCCACGCCGCATTGAATGCTTTGATAACTCCAATCTTTCAGGAAGCGAACCAGTCTCCTCTCTCGTAGCCTATACAGAAGGTCGCAAAGATTCCAATCGCTACCGTGTTTATAAAATTAAGACTGCCGAAGGAAGTGATGATTATGGTGCCATGCGCGAGGTTCTAGAAAGGAGATTTAAAAAAGGCAAAGAAGAGAATGATTTGCCAGATTTGCTTATCGTAGATGGAGGAAAGGGGCATCTGAATTGTGCAATAGATATATTGCGCGTGCTAGATATCGTAACGATCGACCTGATCGGTGTAGCTAAAGAAGAAGGTCGTCATGATAAAGGGGCAACTCAAGAGCAAATCTTTCTGCCAAATATTAAGGATCCCATAATTCTTAGATCGAATTCACCGATCCTTTTTCTTTTGCAGCAAATCCGCGATGAGGCACACCGGCGAGCAATCAACTTTCATCGCCATCGTAGATCTAAAAAACTCATCAAAAGCTCTTTAGATGACATCAAAGGAATTGGTCCGGCTAAACGGAAGTTGCTATTAAACCATTTTGGAAGTGTAAAAAAGCTTAAAGAAGCTACATTGGAAGAGCTTAAATCTGTTAAAGGGCTTAGTCAAGCTAATATAAATGCAATTGTAGCCATACATCATCCTGAGTGGTTAGCTTAGTCTTGTTCGGGCCATGATCTGTGCATCACGAGAAAACCCTAATGAAAAGCCAAGGATACCAGCCCCGAGGAGTATTGTACTGCTTCCAATCACAATAGGCATCGCTGCTCCCAAACCCAAGAGTGGTCCAGCAATCAATGGACTAATAGCAAAAGCTAAAGATTCCACCGAATGAAATATTCCTAAAGCTTCTCCCTGCTGATCTTCACTCGAAGCGTTCGATACAGTCGCTGCCGCTGTAGGCCAAAAAAGTGCTATTCCAAACTGCTGAAGCGGTATGTACACCCACAACCAAAAAACATCAGAATGTACTAAAAGCATTCCAATGGAAATACTACAACCTATCAATGCATAAAATAATACATGCTGATTGGAAAATCTGCTTACAATCGGACGGATTAAAACTCCGCAACTCAAGGCATAAACAATAGCCCCATAAGCATAGCATCTTCCTATAGCTGTACTATCAAATCCATATTCCAAAATCCAGGTTACAGGAGTAAACTCCCAATAGAAAGACCAGCCAACACAAGCAAATAACACGCAGGAAAAAACATAGCGTAAGTCTTTGGAAAAAAAGGCTTTTCTAATATTTACGATGCCTTGAACTAAACTTAAATCTGTGGTTTCTTTCGGAACGTATGAATCTTTAAAACAGAATGCTAC
>JACDDG010000121.1 GCA_013817115.1 Parachlamydiaceae bacterium
CGATTAAGCGATCAAAAATGACCCCATATTATAATATTAGGTTGTTTTTGATCGCTTAATCGCGGGAGCTTTCTCTTTGCCAAAATCCAAAATTTGGACGCACTTCGGTATAAAGCCCTGGCTAAATTGCGGACTCGCTTACATTGAAAACGAACTCATATCTGTCATAGGTAGCAAAATGGCTAATAATACCAAGGCAATCACAGATCCCATGAAGATCAGAATCACTGGTTGAGAAAGCGCCATCAGACGATCAATTGTTTTTTCGATGTCTTCTTCATAAACATCCGCAATTTTATTGAGCATGGTCACAGTGCTCCCAGATTCTTCTCCTACAGTTAGCATCCGTGCAACCATTTTGGGTATTACCTTTGAGCGCATCAATTCATTCCCTAGGGAACTTCCTTCAATAATTTTAGTTTCGGCCTGTTGGATTTCCTCCTCAACGACCACATTGCCGACAACTTCCCGTGCTAAACGTAATGATTCAATCATAGTCAAGCCCCCAATTTGCAGGGTGCCCATTGTGCGACAAAAGCGAGCAACTGCAGCTTGCACAATCAATGTTTTGGCAATTGGAACTTTTATTAGAGTGCGTTGCAGCCAAAGTGCACCTTTGGGGGATCTCAATCGACTGATCCCAAAGTAGCCAAGTGCTGCAATAACGGGCACATAGATCCACCAGTAATCTTTGACAAAATGGCTGAAATTAATCACAGTCGCAGTAAAACCATTCAACTCTCTGCCGGCAAAAATACCTTCAATCGCCGGAACAACAAATCCTAACAGCATGCCAATAATAAGCAAAGAAAAGGCTGCAAGAACTCCGGGATAGATCATGGCAGTGATGATTTGCTTTCTAAGCTTATTTTCTTTTGTAAGCAATTCGCTCAATTTTTCTAAAACCACATCCAATGCGCCCGCAGATTCACCAGCAGCGATCATTGAGCAGTACAGACGATCGAAGCTTTTGGGATATCCGGTCAGAGCTTCGGAAAGAGATTTTCCAGCCTTAAGCTGATCGCATAAACTTAGGATGATTCGATGATAAGGTTCTCCACGGTATTGTTCTTCAAGCGCGGATAAGCTCTGATAGAGGGGAACCCCTGCATTTACCAATTGTGAAAGTTGCAATGTAAAAGTCTGCAATACGTCGCCGCGAAGATTCTGTTTAGAAGTTACAGAAGCCTTTGTTGTCAGATTACTGACCATTAACCCCTGATCGCGCAACTTATTTTTGGCATCGTTTTCATCGTTAGCTTCGATAAAGCCTGTCCGCTTTTTGCCTGATGTTTCGAGAGCTTGATATTGATATAGAGCCATAAAATGCAGTCCTTAGATCCTGGAGTTTGGACAATAGCAAAGTTCAGTCTCCTATCTATCTGGTGTTTCGCACCAGTTAGATCTCTTCTTCGACTCCGCGTGTCGCACGCAATATTTCGCTAACGGTGGTCAAACCTTGGCGCACAAGTTCTGCTCCGTGAGCAATCAGGGACACCATTCCCCCTTCAAGGGCCAGTCTACGTAATTCTACAGCATCTGGACTTTTGACAATTTGTTTTTTAAGCGCATTAGTCAAAGGCATGAGCTCGTAAATACCCTTTCGACCTTTGTATCCTGACTCATAACAAATCGCGCATCCCTTGCCCTTATAAAGCAAACCATCTGGAAGATCTTCGCGAATTAAGCCAATGCTTTGCAGTTCTTTTTCTAAAGGCTCATATCCCTCTTTGCAAGTGGGGCAAATTCCTCGGACAAGACGCTGCGCAAAAACTCCGACCAGAGATGAAGAAAGTAGGTAAGGTTCAATTCCCATATCTACCAACCGAGTAATAGCAGAAGGGGCATCGTTAGTGTGGAGAGTGCTGATGACAAGATGCCCTGTCAACGCAGCTTGAATGGCAATTGCAGCAGTTTCAACGTCACGAATTTCCCCGATCATTATAATGTCCGGATCTTGTCGCAAAATATGTCTAAGGCCAGAGGCAAAGTCCAATTTAATTTTAGGTTGCACTCCGATCTGTGCAATTCCATGGAGATTGTATTCCACAGGATCTTCAATAGTCATAATGTTGGTTTCATCGCTACAAATCTCGCAGATGGCACTATAAAGCGTAGTCGTTTTACCTGACCCCGTGGGGCCGGTTGCAAGTACAATTCCTTCGGGCTGTGAGATAAGACGCTTGAATTCTTCCAAAGTTGCCGGCATCATCCCTAATTTGTCGAGACCCAGCACCACATTCCCTTTGTCGAGAATACGCATGACGATCCGTTCACCGCCTGCAACAGGCACCGTACTGACGCGAAAGTCGATTTCTCGACGTCCCATTTTAAGTTTAATGCGCCCGTCTTGTGGAAGTCGATGTTCAGCAATATCCATTCTAGACATGACCTTAATGCGTGTAATCAATTGAGTCTGATATTCGGTAGCAGGAGCATGTCGATTTTGCAAGACGCCATCGATACGATAACGAACGCGCATCCGATCTTCAAAAGGTTCAAAGTGGATATCCGAAGCCCGCTGTTGAATCGCTTCCGTAAGAATTAAATTTAGGAGTTTGATGATCGGAGCTTGGCCAGCACGCTCATCTAGTAAATCGTAAACTTCTAGCGCATCATCAGAGAGCTCTTCTATGGCTCGGTCACCCATATGAGCAATAAGTTGTGACGCGGCCCCCAGTTCTTGGTTATAGCACTCATTAATGGCATTTAGAATGGTCTCTTTGGGACTGAAAACCGCCTTGACCTGGTGCTCCAGCATTAAAGCGAGCTCTTCCAATGGCTCTAAATTAAGAGGGTCGGCAACTGCCACTAAGATCGTGTTTTCTTCAAGTTTGAATGGCAAAACCATGTGTCTTTTTGCGAACGAATAGGGAACTTTTTTGTAATACTCACGTGGTAGCTGAAAGTCATGAAGAATGGGATAGATAGTCATACCAAACTTTTCTGCTAGAGCTAATGCATGTTCATCTCCACCGAGCATCCCTTGGCGGAGTATTTCTTCCGAAAAACTCTTTTGAGGGGTATTAGTTTCTTCCATTGTATTCACAAGCCTCTTTATCAACAAAACGGTCAGGTTCTTTTCCAAATAGCAAACGCATCGTTTGGTATAAGTAGCGGTTTTCTTCAGCATCTCTAGCATCGCGAAGAGCCTTCATAAAGTAAGGCAAATCGCCTGGGCGTCGCGCCATTTCTTCCATCTTGATAGCTTCGAGGTCGCAAAGAGGCTCGCTTGCAATTTTGGCTGTAAGAAACAAGAATGTTTCTACAGAAGTCTCTCTTAACGCTGTATTACTAAAGAGCTTTCCAAAACCTGGAATATCACCAAGAAAAGGCACTGAAGTAACAGAGTCTTGAGTATCTTTACGACGGAAGCCACCAATGATGACTGTTTGACCATCTGCAATGCGTGCAATGTTTTTGAGGGTCCTACGGATAACTCGAGGGCGATTATTGATGTCAGAGACAACCGTTTCAAATTTAACATCGGAATCTAATGTAATGTAGTCGATGCCGTCTCCAAGAGAACTATCATGATCGTGTAAATGGATTGTTGGAATTACATTGATTTGAATACCATAGCGGGCTCTTGCAAAAGATTCTTGCAAAGTGGCTGTACCTGAGTTCGGTATAATAAAAGTTCCTACGCTGACAGAAATTTCTTCTTCAAATTCGATCTTGGCTTCAGTCTCATTCATAGCCAAGACCGAAGGGCTGGCGCTAATGCGAACGTCATCGCGTGAGATCAGAAAATGGTAAGCAATGTCAAAAGCCGGCAATCCTCCGCATGTTGGAGCGCGTCTAACAATGAAGTCTGTTATTCCCGGAACAGTTCCTGAAAAACCAGGAAGGACATTAAACAGAAGATCGGTTGAATTAACTTGAGAAGCTGCTGATCCTAGTTTTAGAAGGTTAAGTCCAATATTATTTTCATTTGCGATCACTTGCTCAACAAGCATCACTTCGATTTGCACCATTCTTTTTGGTACGTCCAGCCTTTTGATTAGGTTTTTTATTTCGGCAACGAGATCAGCTTCAATAACCATGATCAACGATCCGGTTTTAAGGTCGACTAAAAAGTTATTGCGCCCCTGATTAGGAGGCTGACGAGGTGCGCGTCGATCTTCGGGATTATTTAGGTAGTTGGCGCTAGACAAAAAGCCAGTGTCATTGACGACACCAAGAGGGATTTTAGGAATAGCTTCAACAGCATCAATGATACCCTCTTGAATCTGTTCGCGACGTTGGCTGATGCCTTCATCAGACATCAAAAATCGTTCTTCCTCTCTTCCGGTACCTGTTTCGATCATCAGCTCGTAGATGCGATATAAAATTTGAGCTAACTCTTCCGGATCTGAATGCTTTACATGATACCAAACGATTTCTTTCTTTCTCGTTTCCCCGATTTGATCTTCAACTTGTTTTACGATTTCTTCAGCTTTTCGAATCTCTTCTTTGGTTCCGACCAAGAAAATAGCTTGGGCAATATCTTTTAGTGCGATAATTTTGAGAGTAGAAGCTCCGCGAACTTGAGGTCCACCTTGTCGTTTTCTCTCCGATCCTTGAGGTTGATCTCCATCCGTAGGCTTAGGGAATGAGTCTTCTGAATCTCCGTCACCTTCAATGGACTCAAAGAGAGCTGCAAGAACACTTGCCATCTCTTCAACTTCAACTTTACGTACTTTGATAGCTTTGTACTCACGATCGCCGCGATGAGTGCTAACGAAATCAAAAATTTTTAACAGTTCTTTGATTTCAGCAACATTTCCGATGATTAAAAGATCCCGTCCGATCATTTGCAGGGCAGTCGTGTTTGGATTGATGAATTTGTCGAGAAAAAACCAAATGCGTTTAGCTTCGGAAGCATCTGGACGGATGACAAAAACAACACGCTCTCTTGCAGGAAATAGCTCTAAATCTTCGCGTTTTGCAGTAATCAAGCGGGGATTCGAAAGATCATTATTGATGATATAAAGTTCTCGCACATAGGGATTCAGTTGTCGAATTCCGACACCACTTTGATTGAGGATGAATTCGAGAACCTCATCCCAAGATGAACGAGGGATCGGCAGATTGGAATCCAAACTGATTTTCATAGTTGAAATGTCGGGTGAGGTAACGTAGAGGTAGTTGTAGGAGCCGAAATCATTTACTAATTGACCGATAGTTGTGTCAGGTTGATTCCATAGGGCATAATCAGCCTCTTTAGATCCTGAGACAGCTCTTAGGTGCCAATTTTCTTGTAAGGCAAGGATTTTAGTTTTAATCGATTTAACTCTTGCCAGAAGAGGAGCATAGTTGTTTTCAGGAGCCTTTTCCGCATAAAGAATTTGAATTTTAGCATAAAGCTTGCTAAGTTCATCCTGAAGATTAATTATTTCATTGTTAGTTTGTTGTAATAGCGATTTCAATTCAGGCGAGAGATCATCGCTACCAGAGGAGATGCCGGCCTTTTTTTCGGCTATTGTCTGGCAGTGCAGTTGGCCTATTGGCAAGGAAATAAGAGCTAGTAAAAGTAATAATCTCATCATTATCTCGAGGGGTTTTGATATTAACGAATGTCTTCTCTGGTGTGAGGATGCAGCTCCAAGCTTGCTGACTTGTCATCATTTGGATCTCGCCTTGGGTCACCTCGTTTTTGTACCGGAGGATTTCCTGGCGGAGAGGCTGCTCCGGGAGAGCCTGAAGGAGACAAATTGCTGCCGGTTTCCATGACCATTTCGACATGTACAAAATCGGATCCAGTTTTGTTAAAAAGAGTACCTATCAAAATTTGATGGTCATCACGTTTTTCAATACCATCAAAGATGAAAAGTAACCCGGTAATCTTATGTTCTACGTAGGCATCTATATCTTCGACTTTTGCAAGTTTTTTCCACCCTTTATCGACATAAAGAAGCCAATCCAGAGGGCTTAATGTAATCCTTTCTTTATTTAATTCAAAGACAAACTGCGATCTCGTTCTAGAACCCACATATTTAAACCC
This sequence comes from Parachlamydiaceae bacterium, assembly GCA_013817115.1. Taxonomy (GTDB): domain Bacteria; phylum Chlamydiota; class Chlamydiia; order Chlamydiales; family Parachlamydiaceae; genus JACCRY01. The sequence continues at coordinate 5,987 of JACDDG010000121.1, forward strand.
CTGTAGAGCATTAATTTGAGGGGGAGGTTCACTTGTTTTAAGCAAATTGAGAGTAATTTTGGCCTTGCCTTCATTGTCCCAAAGATCGAATGACATTAGACGTTCTTCAACCCTTTTGACAGCAAGAAGGGGTTTTCCTAAAGTGTCAGGGCCAGGGGTTGCATTGTTCCAGCGGTTATTATCCCAAACTAAAACATCACCATTGTGGACGTAAACAGAATAGACGTTATCTCCATCTTCGAAATCGATGCGCTGTTTACCGATTAGATGCCCAAATTCTTCACCCCCATGGCGTTCCAAAAATTTGTCAATGCCTGTCCATCGGGCTTTTTGACGAGTAAGCAAAGTGCCATCAACACGAAGTCTATTGATTTCCCACGCAGTGCTGTCAATACGCGCTAACGGTTTTTCTGCAAGGCTAAATTGTGCGTAGGCTGTAGGGGTGATGATAATGTCCCCTACATCATTTTTCATTTTTACGTTCACTTTAGCGTTTGTATCTTCTGGATAAGCTTCGACCCATAAAGAAGTTTCTGTATTTTCGGGGCTGAATTCATAGCGAGGTGGAGACTGTCTTTTATCGTAAATGATGTATGTCTGATTTTTTGGGGTGACTGCTGTAAAAGCTTTATTTCCGAGGAAACCAAAATGCATCATAGTGCTATTGGGGTCTGCATCAGGCCGGTTGTTTCTGCCGTAATAGACGAGGGTTTTACGAAGGTCGGGAAGCTGTAAGCCTATGGGAACTAATTTGAGTTGCAGAGCGGACTCTCCGAGAGTCTGATACGCTTCGGGTGTTTGTTCAAATGGAGAAGGAGGTAGCAGATTTTTATTTTTGGATTCCTCGTGGACTTCAACGGGGATATTATTTGTTGTTGTTAAGAAAATAGCACCGAGCGCCAGAAGCAAAATTGCTGCTGCGACACTGATGTTCATCCAATTTAGCCATTCTTTCATCATAGGAAATACTTTCATGCCTGAGTTTTCGCATTACAGCGCTATTTGATCTCGCTAGAGCACTTTTTTATACCATTTCGCTTTTTACGTCCAACGATTTTTGTTGGTCCCCTACCGTCACTACCAAAGG
>JACDDG010000122.1 GCA_013817115.1 Parachlamydiaceae bacterium
TGTCAAACCTTGATAAATTTGAGTGGGAGGATGCTGATTGGCTCCAACACCGCATAGATCTGGCAAACAAAGCAAAGCCCCTTACAATTTATGAAGTGCATTTAGGCTCATGGAAGAAAGATCATGGCCATTTTATCAACTATCGTCAGTTAGCTTATGAGCTTGCTGATTATTGTAAAATGATGGGATTTACTCATGTGGAACTCATGCCAATTCAAGAGCATCCGTTGGATGAGTCATGGGGTTATCAAGTTTCAGGATTTTACGCACCGACCAGTCGACATGGAAGTCCACAGGATTTTCAATTTATGGTTAATCATCTTCATTTGCAAGGAATAGGAGTCATCCTCGATTGGGTGCCGGGACATTTTCCAACGGATGTTTTTTCATTAGGACGCTTTGATGGAACAGCTCTTTATGAGCATGAGGACCTGCGTCAGGGGTTACATCCACATTGGAATACATATATATTTAATCTAGGGCGTAATGAGGTAGCTAATTTCTTGATTGCAAATGCTCTCTATTGGCTTGAAGTCATGCATATAGATGGCTTGCGCGTTGATGCTGTCGCATCGATGCTCTACTTAGACTATGGGCGTGAAAACGGAGAATGGATACCGAACCGCTATGGTGGCCACGAAAATTTAGAAGCGATAGAATTTTTTAAGCATTTGAACTCGATTGTGCATCAAGAAGCCCCCGGAGTTCTAATGATCGCAGAAGAGTCTACTTCATTTGCCGGGATTTCGCATTCTGTAGATAGCGGCGGATTGGGTTTTGATCTCAAATGGAATATGGGGTGGATGAATGACACATTGCGCTACTTCTCGACTGACATGTTTTTCAGGAATTATCATCACAATGATTTAACGTTTGGGCTTCTCTACGCCTTTTCGGAGCGTTTTACTTTAGTGCTTTCCCATGACGAGGTGGTGCACGGCAAGAAAAGTTTGCTGGGCAAAATGCCGGGTGATATGTGGCAGCAATTTGCAAATATGCGACTTTTGTATAGTTATATGATCTGTCAGCCGGGCAAGAAGTTGCTTTTTATGGGGGGAGAAATCGGTCAGTGGAATGAATGGAATTGTAAAGGGGAGATCGAGTGGTCTCTTTTAAAATTTCCAATTCACCATGGTCTGCAAACGATGATTAAGGATTTAAATCATTATTACTTGGCTCATGCCTCATTGTGGGCGCACGATTTTGATTCATCTGGATTTGAGTGGATAGACTTTAGTGATAGCAGCAACAGTGTGATCAGTTACCTGAGAAAAGGGGAAGGAAAAGTATTGTTGTGTGTGCATAATTTTACCCCGGTTTACTTTGGGTCCTATATTGTCAATTTGCGTAATGCGTCCGCGATTCATGAAATATTTAACACGGATGCAGAGTGTTATGGGGGTTCCGGGCAATTGAACAGAAATCCTCAACTTCTGAGAGAGGGAGGAAGGGTATATGGTGTGGAAATTGTTTTAGCGCCGTTGGCCACGATGATGTTTGAGGTAAAATTTTAGTCGAAGCGTAGCTCATAAGCCAAGAACTAATTGTGATGCAGCAATTTCAAAACGTAGCTGGATTGACGTGCTACAGCCATGCTACGTTTTTGGATGATTTGCATTATAACGCTACGTGGGCTTGTTAGGGGTTACGAAGGCCCGACAATGGAATCAGGAAACGAAAGGCATCTTTGCTATCCACACAGCTGCGGCAGAGCCTTAGCTGAGGGCTGGGGCTACAAGAAGAAAGGATAATTTTAAAAGGCATCACTTTTCAAGAAAAGGTTAAGTGAAAAGCATGATTGGAATGACTCGCTACAGTCGCTTGCAAAACAAAAAAAGCCTTAGATTTGCAAATCAAATCTAAGGCTTTGTTCGAAATAAACCATTATCCGGTCAGTCCCTCCTTTCCTTCAAATTTGCCGAAGACAAATTTACGGGAATAGGGGACTGACCACTTATATTAACGGAGGCCAGCTACCATTGCATTAAATGCAGTACTGTCAGCCTGCATAGCCTCTTGGATTTGACGCAAGCTACTTGATTCAGCCCCTTTAGAGGATTGATTTGTAGATTGCTTATCTTGGATTTCTGAACTGAATCTGCTACCAGCATATTCCAATTGTTTCTTGCCAGCTTCATCCGTAGCTGCAGCAACGTTACTCGTTGCTGAAAGCCCTTTGCCAAACGCATCAAGTGCTGTTGACAACTGTGATACGTCAAAACCAGTAACCATGCAGCCCATGGTAATAAATGGAGTTGCAAGAGTTACTACAGCGCTTAACTTCTGCATGAACTGCGCTTGTTTATTGTCAAGCTTTTTGACCAACTTTACATTATTCTCATCGGAATCATGCATTACTTCGAATTGAATCTTACGCTGAGCAGCTGCATCGTTTCCGTGGAAAAGGACGTTGATTTTGCATGCATATGCGTAAAGTTTTTTACTATCGGCCTTATCACCTCTAGCCAGTTCTTTTTCTTGTAGACCTTGAATTTTTGCTAATTCATTGTCTAACAAGTTTAAATTTCTAACTGATGATGTTGATTCTATTGCTGGCATTTTTTTTCTCCTAATTATTTATTTATTTAGTTACTTAATTGTTGAAGCATTCTGGTCATTTCAGTTTTGCTTCTAGTCTCTTGGGCCATTGCAGCAACTGCTGTCGTATCCGTTGCTCGGACCGTTTTATCATCATGGACGCGATCTTTAATTCTGATTGATGCGTCTTGTCGACGATGTTGGCCAATCTTAATCTTGCCTTCTTCTGCAATTTTTTGTCGCTTAAGATATACTTCTAACAGCGATGTGGCGCCTTTAATTGCCGCAGATATCACACCACCTGCTAGTGCAACTCCTGCTGCGATAGGGTTTACTGTGGTACCTGCAAGTATAGCAAATGTATGAGCTACTGTCATCCCTACTGCTGATACGGCGGATCCCACATTAGCAACATTACCTATCTTTTCATACCACCACATTTTTGAATCCAGATTGCCTTTATTCAAAGCTGCTGCTTGGATCCCTTCCTGAACTGTTTTCATTACTTGATGAATCGTGGTAATTTCTTCGCTATTGCCAAGTTGTATTTTCTCTGAAAGAGAGGTTTGCTTCTTAAGTAAAGTAATGTAAAAATGATCCCAATTCGTTTTGAATCGCTCAGCAACTTCATCCATCTGAACTCCCTCTTTGGATTCGCCCTGGAGGTCATCAATTATCTTGTTAGCATCTTCCATTAACTGGGTTAGACGTTCCATGGTAGCTTGCGTTTTTTTCCATTCAGCGCCCGAGGCTGCTAATCTTGGAGTAGATCCAATCATTGAGCCAGCTTCGTTGGAATCTGCAGCAGGGGCAGCGCCCGTACTTGTGGAAGGGCCCCAGAAAAATAAACAGATTTGATCCCAAGCACTTTTTAAAAACCCTTTTTTCTCACCAACTTTAGAAGAACTAAGTTGAGCGAGTGCTGGGGGAGCAACGGCAGGAGAATCTGCAGTTTTAAAGCTCGGGAGATCATTATAAGAGCTCATTGACTCTGAATATCGTTTTTTTTGATTTTGCTTTTTTACTACTTGATCAAGATCAAATTCTAACGACCCTTTAGGGGGCGTTGGAAAGCTCTCAATAGTAGAAGTTGGCGTATAGCCATTTGCGTAAGGATCTACTGCCATTTTATCTTCCTCTTTTTATTGAAAGGGCTGGAAAATTCAATTCGAATTTCACAACTTACCTTAAGCTATTAAATTATCGAACACACTTCGCTTTCATCACTTTTTGCTTCATCTCTATTAGACCACATTTCGCGCAGCGTTGTAAACTGCTGAATCATGGCACCGCAATTTGGTTTATTTTTAGCTATTTTTTCTGCTGTGTCAAGAGCCATTATCCCTTCAGACACAAGATCTAAAGAAAAACAGCAATTTGCTGCATGGAAAAAAATTTCCGGATTATTTGTATCCAAAAAAGCTGCGTTTGAGTAGGCTAAAATAGCTTCATCATAATTTTTTTGCATTTGTAATGAAGCTGCAAGTCCTATCCAATTTTTAGAATTTTCTGCATCAATATCAGTCAGTACTGTAAAGAAGTGAGTTGCTTCGGGATATTTACCATTTTCATAAAAATGGTAACCGAAGTCGTAGAGCTCTTTGACAGATAAACGCGTTTCATCGGTCTCAGCGCGAGACTGAAGAGCGCTAACTTTATCAAGTTGCTCTGCGATTTGCTTTTTTAGTTTCAAAACGTTGCGATCTTCTTCCATGATACCTCGATATTATCGACCAATCTTGGCGTTGATATTCTTTTTAGCGTCGTTATAAATTTTAAGCGCCATGATCACATATTGTTGTCTTTGGTCGATCTCGGTTTGCAGCCGCGTTGTTGTTTGGATAATCATCTCGTTAAGAGTGCTCTTTTGCTCTACAGCTAAGCGAATCGATTCGATAAAATTTTCCCGTTCTGCCTTATTAAAAGTTTTTTTAGTGGAAAGGATTTTATTTTTCGTTAAATGCTTGCGAAGGGCCATGTTTTCTGGATTATTGACAGCAGTAACTAGAGCTTTAAGCTGATCTTCGGTAGGTTTTTTACCCTTTTCGATTCCTAGGGAGAAAAGTTTATTGAGGAGAAGGTCTTTTTCTTCTTTTGGCAGAGCCTCGATGTCAACGAAAAGCTGGTTGAAGCTTGCGTCTGAATGGGTGGCATTAAATTCTAGTCCTAAGTCAGTAAGCAATTGCATTAAGCCTTCGCTACCTGGATTGCTAATTTTATCGAGCAGCTTTTGAAGCTCCTCGCTAACTTTAAAAGAACCGTCAGCTTCGGCACCTAGCATCAGGATTCTGCGTAGATTATTTAAAAAGCCAATTTCATTCTGAGCTGTAGCAAGGTTTTTAAGCTGTGCAATTTTTTTTAAGCGTAAAGGCTCCGTTCCTTCGAACATAATGAGTTTTAAAAGACGATCGATCGACATATTAGTGTTAATATCTGGTCCACCCGCATCAGGCACTTTATCGACTTCTGCAGAATTATCAATTGAATTTGTACCAGGCATATCGAAACTCCTTATTTTAGGACAGTTTATTATGTAGATATATATAATATTAGCATAAAAGGATTTATCAAGCAACACTAATTTTAACATAATTGGGTAAGTAGCAATTCCTTGTAGTGTCTAGGACTTACGAATCTATATTTCTTTAAATAAAACGGATGATGGATGGAAAGCCAAAGTAGTCCCGGATTTATTAGAGATGTGGCACAAAGGCGTAAATTGACACTTCACGTTTGAGTGAACGAGTATGCCGTTATTTAATTATTTACAAATCCTCTGGAAGTGAAGGCTCATATCTTCGATAAACGCAAATTCCGACATCTGGCAAGCGTTGTGGATAGGGCAAAACAACAGATCTTTCTTCCCATTGCATCGCTAAAGGGAAATATGCACTCATTTCTGCAATAATTATACCCTCAACATCAGAATCTAAATCATCTTGTGTAGGAGGGGTGTCATAAAAAAAATATAAGCGTATTTTTTTTTCATCTTTAAAATATTCGACTGATAGTTGCCTCATATTTGGCCTTATTTCACAAAGAAGAGCACTATTTGCACATATTATGAGATAACTGCGATCGATCTCAGCAAAATTTGGAGCGTCATTCATGGTAATTCCTTGTCGTATAGAGCCTACAAAAGCTAATTTCTTCAAAAACTTTTGCCTACATAAATAAATTAATAAGGAGGGCATTAAAATGACTTCGTGGCTTAATAATCTTGCATGCCGTTTTATTTATTTTACCATATCCTCGGGAAGTGGAGGCTCATATCTTCGATAAACGCCAGTTCCAGAATTGGGTAAGCGCTGAGGATAGGGTAATACGACAGATTTTTCTTCGATTTGCATCTCATCAGGAAAAAATGCACCCATTTCAGCAATAATTGTCCCCTCCACATCATAATCTAAATCATCTTGTGTTGGAGGAGTGTCATAAAAAAAATATAAAAGAATTTTCTTTTGGTCTTTCAGATATTCGAACGATATACGCCTCATATTTGGCCTTATTTCACACAGCAATGCGTTATTTAGACTCAATATGAGGTGGTTGTTATTGATTTCGTCAAAATCAGGAAGTGTATTCATAGTAAATCCTTAAATGAATGATACGGTACAATTTTTGCACCCCGTTTCGAATAGTGGATTTTGCCTCTTGTCGTAGCGACTGCAAGTTTTCCTGTTTCATAAATTTTAAATCAAAGAAATGATGGCGCAAAGGTACAAGGCATAAAGATGACTTCTTCTTAATGATCTATTACAAAATGTCAGTTTTTGATTTGAAAGCTTCCTACAATAAAATGACATGGTGTACTTAGTATGCCGTTATATTAAATTATTTAACAAATCCTCTGGAAGTGAAGGCTCATATCTTCGGTAGACGCAAATTCCGACATCTGGCAAGCGTTGCGGATAGGGTAAAACAACAGATCTTTCTTCCCATTGCATTTCATCGGGAAAATCTGCGCTCATTTCTGCAATAATAGTTCCCTCAACATCATAATCTAAATCTTCTTGTGATGGCGGAGTATCATAAAAAAAATATATTCTTATTTTTTTTTCATCTTTAAGATATTCGATTGATATATGCCTCATATTTGGTCTTATTTCACACAAAAGCGCGCTGTTTGCGCATAAAATAAGATAACTGCGATCAATTTCATTAAAATTTGGAATGTAACTCATGGTAAATCCTTAATGGAGGGAACAATATGCTCCAGTCTTAGAGTAATGAATTTTGCCCTTTGTTGTAGAAAGTGGTAAGCCATTACTTCCCTTCCTAACACAAGTACCAATATGTTCGCCAAAATCTACAATTTCCTGATAACCTGCACAACCTGGAACTCCTCTGAAAGGTATACCCTTCCCTTTAAATTTTTCTAAAAGAAGTTCAGCATTAGAATCAGCAATTGTGGGCGAATGTAATTTCCGAGAGGAAATTGGTAGAATTTTAAAAAAGTGTCATTTTGGGGAAGAGAAAATGTAAATAATAATTTTAATTCAAAATTCAAACTGTTCCCTTCCTATTTT
>JACDDG010000123.1 GCA_013817115.1 Parachlamydiaceae bacterium
CATTTGGAGTGCCTTAAATACTATGGGTTTGATTGTTTTTGCTTTCCCTATTTTGACTGTGACATTAGGATTACTTGCGTTAGATCGCACTATGGGAATGCATTTTTTCACGCCTGATTTCGGTGGCAACCCCATGATGTATGTCAACCTAATATGGGCTTGGGGACATCCTGAAGTATATATTCTCATTTTACCAGCTTTTGGTATTTTCTCTGAGGTCGTTGCAACTTTCTCACATAAGCGGCTTTTTGGATACACTTCAATGGTTTGTGCTCTTGCTGCGATCTCTTTTCTATCCTTTATCGTATGGTTACACCACTTTTTTACTATGGGTGCAAGCCCAAATGTGAATGCCTTTTTTGGTATTATGACAATGCTAATTGCCATTCCTACAGGAGTAAAAGTCTTTAACTGGTTGTTTACGATGTATCGAGGAAGAATATTCTTCTCGGGCCCCATGTTATGGTTTTTGGCCTTTATCGCTGTTTTTACAACCGGTGGCATGACCGGAGTTCTGATGTCGGTCCCTGCGGCGGACTTTCAATTGCATAATAGTTTATTTTTGATTGCTCATTTTCATTCTATGGTAATCGGTGGAGTTTTATTTGGCTTGTTTGCAGGGTTGGCGTATTGGTTTAATAAGTTTATCGGCTTTAAGTTGAACTTTAAGCTTGGGGTCGCTTCTTTTTGGTGTTGGATCGTAGGATTTTTCGTCGCTTTTATGCCGTTATATGCTCTGGGACTCATGGGAGCGACTAGAAGGCTGGATCATTACGAAGCTTCAACAGGATGGCAACCGTTGTTTATTGTAGCTGGCATTGGAGTATTGATTATAATTACCGGTGGACTTTTGATGCTAGCACAAGTCATAATTGGAGTAAAACATCGCAAAAAAAATAGGGTGTCCGGCGATCCTTGGAATGCCAGAACCTTAGAGTGGTCAATACCATCTCCTCCGCCTTTTTATAATTTTGCAACAATTCCTGTGGTTGATGATATCGATCCTTTTTGGGCCATGAAACAGCGTCATTTGGAGAAACATCCACATAATCACAACTACAAAGAATTTACTAAAACAGTTTACGAAGATATCCACATGCCTAGGAATACTCCGATGGGAATGTATATTGGAGGACTGAGCCTTGTCTGTGGTTTTGCCCTTATATGGCATATAGTGTGGCTAGCGATTCTTAGCTTTTTAGCAATCGTTGTGGTGGCTATAATTCGGCTTTGTGACGATGACACCTATTACTATGTTCCCGCTGCTGAAGTTGAAAGAATTGAAACGGAACTTGCCAAAAGGCAAAGGCATCATTAAGTAATTTTACATTTTTGTGATTGCGCTCTTATTTTTCAGACGCTCCTATTCTATAGAAGTATTTTTAACGCATTATGTGAATATATAACGCGTTAAAAGCACCCAGATAAGAGGGCGCAAAGGAAACTATAAGAGCGCAATCACAATTGTAAGCAACTCTTGCGTGGTTTATTGTGTCCGTTGTTAGATTTATGCCCTTGGAGGCTGCATTTTAGCTTCGATTCCCATAACAAAGTCGTTATCTGTAATCATTGTTGCTAAATCTGCTGGAGTAGAGCCTTCAATTTCTGCAATGTTACGTATCGCTTTAGCACGTTGTGAAAATAAATCTTTCATGGAATCTTCAAAAAAGCCTTGCTGGCTATTACTAGCCATATTTATAAACTCCTTTACTTTATCTGGAGTGATCAATTTCATTTTTTCTCTCATGATATTAGTAAACGGTTTTTTGGCAAGCTCAGTTTCTTTCCACAAATATTGATTTTTACCACCTATCCCTAAAGCTCCGGGATTCGCAACCGGAAAACTATTCGCTTTATCGATGCCGACAATATGAGCAATATCCTGGTCAACTTTTCCTTCTTCACCCTTAGCTAAACCAATAAACCAATTCTCTCCGTGGCCATCAAGGTTGCCGATTAAGAAGTCTAGTAGTGCAAACTCCTGAAATGCATTGCGTTCACTCTCTGTTACAACTTTATCTGGATTATTTAAAATCGTAGAAACTGCATCCTGTTGCGTCAAATCATCAGCTTCATGCAATTTAATATCATTTGTTAAAAATTTCTCGTCTTCTATGGTTTTAACAAATGTTTGAGCTGCAAGTTGGAAAACTCCCTTAATTCCTCCAACTTCAGTAAGACGTGAAGGGGGAACGCTAAGAAGATTAAAAAATTTACCGGCTTCATAAGCCACATTCTCTGCTCTTGGTTGTGCAAGTGGTCGGTGGGACATCAAACTATGCTGACCAAACAATCTCCTAGCTATATTGGTTATTTTTACAGCGAGAGAAGAAAAGGAGGAATCAGGTTTAAAAACTCCAATCAACCTCTCACTTCCATCTTTACGATAGTCAAAAACAAGAGCTGTTCCAGTCGTTCCTTTTTCAGACCTACCGACTTCACCCATTTTTTGAAGAAGATGCATTTTGACAATTTTTGCAGATGTCTTAGCTTCGAGTAATTCAATCTTTTGCTCAAGCGAGAGAGGATTTTCAGAAATCTCTGTGATAAGAGATTTTTTGATCTGTTTCGCAGTTATGTATTCCTCATTTTGATTTAAGGCATGCTTAAGGTGTTCTCTTTTAAAAGTATTAATTCTTTTTAATATGGATTTGTCATCTTTTGAGTCATAAACACTAGAAATGCGATTGCAAAGAAGTGCAACGACTAAATCTTCTTTTTCTTTATTTTTATGTTTAACCACATTTTTCAATAAGTTTTCTTTGACAGCTGAAAAATTTATTTTTTCATCACTACCTTCGTTTGATTTTGAAGTTAATAATTTTTGAGTAATCTCTCCGATTCTATTTTTTAAAGCCGCGCTAGGTTTATCTGATCCAACCAAAAGGGAAATAAACTTAGAAAAAATATCTTTTTTTACGATTTTATTATTCTTTACATCCAGATCTTTTGCAGGATCTTTACTATTTAATAGTAAACTTATTTCAATATTAAAGTCTTTATTGTAATCCGCGTTCATGGGAGAACCTCTTTTATTATAGGACATTCGGGATAAGTGTTTAAAATCTAATATTATTATAAAAAATAATTTAATTACTTGTATATAGAATTTATTTAACGTATATTCGAGTTGCAATGTTTGCGTTAATTATATATGTCAGTCTAGTCATTTTATATTTATGCAAGCATGGATTCGCGTATTTATTATAGATTGACTAAATTTTTAAATGTTGGTAGAGTGTAGATAGATCTTAGGTTTTAATTTTTGCTGAAACTTCACCCCATGGACTTGAAAAAAAATTTTCTCTATCGGAGAAAAAATTTTGCAAAACCAACCTAATTAGGTAATTTATGTTTGTTAGTAGTACCAATTCAAATATTTCATACTGCCCAAAAGGTAACCATTTAAAAAGAAAACTTGAAGAAGTTGAAGTCTCTGTTAGCATAAATTGCCACATTAAAACAAAAAATTGGGAAGAAAGTTTATCCGGCAAAGAGTTAATCCAAAAAATTTTATCTTACCTTCAATTCGAAGATATTTTAAAATTTGAAACTCTTGCTTCAAATTATAAATATTTAACAGATATTAACTGGAAATATTTAAAGTCGACGAAATTTTTTAATTTTGATTGGTCGGATTGTATTAAGGAATTACATCCAGCAAAAGATTGCTTTCTTTTGAGTAAAGCTATTCACGCTTACATTCATCATCGATCAAAACATGGATCAAATCAATTGTCTCAAAAAATCTATCAACGATTTGAGGGTCTAATGAGACGTTTTCCCTCATTTGGAGCTTGTCTTTGGTATGATATTAAAACAATATGTCCGACCCTGCAGTCTCCTTTGAGTGAAAAATTTAATGAAGATTTGGTTGTTTTTGACAAGGCAATAAAAGATTATCCGCTTTATGGAGGAGATTTCCTCTTAGGTGGGCTCTATAAAGCCGCATCTTGTAATAGGAAAGCCCCCGATAAGATCTCAGTTAATAAAATGGGTGAAATTTTTATCTTATTTAAAAAAGCTATTGAGTTAAAAGCAAGCTGTGCAAGTTATTTCGCCGTAAAAACATTGGGAAATAAAGTTTCAATTAATTGGCATTATTCTTTAGGGGCTTTATCTGCAGATCAAAAAGATTACAGAGCATTAGATCATCTAATGAACGAAAATATGAATTTTGCTCTCGATATCTATAACAGTGGGATATTTTTACCGTCGGTGGTAGGAGCAATAGCAAATAATTCACTATTATTTAGAGATAATAATCTTGAAAACTATAAAAAACAGACTAAAACCCTCCTGGAAAATGCCATTGATTGTTATGAAGAAGCTAATGTTCCCCTTTATATTTGGGATAAATGGGATTTTTTATTAAAAGGTATTGAAAGTAAAGGTCATATAAAAAATTCACTCGAATTTTTTAGTGAAAAGCAAGTGAAGAATTCAAAAATTAGTTCAAATTCTTATGATGGATGTGTCGATTTAGATTTTAGGACAAGCTTTAGGAAATTTCAGTTAGGGGAGTGGAATGAAGCGGAAAAGTGGTATGACAACTTAGGTCATTTTGTTGCAGATAGGACAAATGTTCATCCCTTGGCCTATTGGATAAGAAAAGCATATATAAAATTTCAATTAAAAAAATGGGGCGAGGCTGAAAAGCTTTATGATGGCATCCTTGAATTGAAAAAATTAGATGAAATTCGAGAGATCCCCTATGACTTATACACCAAAGGGGCTATCAATCTGCAAAAATCAAAAGAATGTAATTTTACAAACAATATTTGGCTTGATCTCGCGCATATAAAACTGAACATGGAAAAAATGGATGTTGCTCTGGGGTACTACAACTCACTAATGGAAAGAGAATTCGATAACACTTATTTTAATTCTTCAAAAGACTTGTATGAATCCTGCGCGTATTTATATCGCCAGATTAAGAACCATTACAATAAAATTAATATTTCTTTCCCTTTTTCCTTACAGGTATTTGGAGCTAGAATTAGTTTTTTTTACAGGGGATGGGAGGACGTTATAGCGCTTCTTAATCCATTATATTTTCATAACTCCTTATCCAACAAAGAACTTGTTTTTCTTGGATATGCTAGCTTGATGACAGGTAATTTTGAATTCGCTGAGATTTTCTATGATCAATTAAAAGAATTAGATGACATTGACAGCGTTTACTCAAGTTGTAAAATGATAAGTGATGAGAGTAGAGACGTAGGGGAAGCAGAAAAAATTAAATTTTGGTTAGACTACGTCTACTTAAAAATTAAATTAAAAAAGGTTGAAGATGCTTATATGATATGTTACACAAATGTCATTCAGTTATTACTTTCAGATCATATAAATAGATACAAATCTGCAGAAAATTTTTTAAATATAGTTTTAGCTGCTCATGAAGCTGAAACTCCTCCCAATTTAATCCTTTCGTGGATATCAGATTTGCATGCCGGTAAATTTGGCAATATAAAATTGTGAGGTTACTTTTCGTAAGCAGAACCTTTAATCATGGAACATTTGAGTTAGTCTAAACAGTACACTTTTAATGGCCATATTACACGGCGATTCCATAAAAGAAGGTGTTCCGTGTCTTATGCTTCTGGAAGCGAAAGAACAAATCCAATTCATTTCTATTTTTTGATTAAAGAAAGCCTAGAAAATCTAGGCTTTCAATTGATCTATTAACGCTGATTATTCATGCCTCGATCTTGTTGCATATTTCCACGGTTCATCATACCGCCATCTTGTTGCATATTGCCACGGTTCATCATACTGCCATCTTGTTGTATATTGCCACGGTTCATCATACCACCATCTTGCATTTGGCCTTGACTATTCATATTCATCATTTGAATTCCTGAACTGACCACCCTTAGCACAAAAGCTCTTTGCTGAGCATCGAGCTTGTCATACATAGCTTTGTCTTGAAAGTTTAGTTGAGAGTAAAGATCATTTTCTGTCATCTTCATGTTCATCATTTGAGATGAACTTCCCGAAATCATAGTGTCACTCATCGGCATTGAGTAAGCTTGTGCACTGATTGCTAATAGACACAATGAAGACATAGCTGTTAAAACTAACTTTTTCATATACACTCCTTTTGATAAATTTAGGACCTTTCATAAAAAACACTGTTGTTCTTTATGATTTTAGTGAGAACTATGAGTTGCTGAACAGGATTCAAAACAGCGAGGACAAAGTTTTACATTTTGACAATGGTCCACCTTCCTTTCTTTACATTCTTTTGCTCATTAATGACAAGAGGCGCGGTTGATTCTTGTTTAAAAAGTTAAGTGAAATCATTCGAGGCTTCCATTCTGCAGCGGGGAGCCCGAATTGATTTATACTGAAGAGCGTTCCAGTTTTGGTTTTGGCAAAGAGAAAGCTCCTACGATTAAGCGATCAAAAACGGCTATATTGGTTCGTTTTTGATCGCTTAATCCGGGGCCTTTCTCAAGTTCAAAATTGGTATATATTCATTGCGAAACTTAGAGGGTTTATCTAAAATCCAAAATAGAATTAAAGCTGTCTTGGCAGATTAAAAAACAAAAGTTCACCCGAGGCGGAAATGACTCAAGAAATAAAACCACTTGTACGGATAGGCAATGCGCAAGGATTTTGGGGTGACCGATTGTCTGCTTCGGCTACTTTGCTACAACAACAACCTGATCTCGACTACATAACTCTCGATTACTTAGCCGAAGTATCGCTTTCGATTATGGCTATTCAGCGAGAAAAAAATCCCAGCGAAGGCTACGGTAAAGATTTCATTGAAACAATTCGTTCACTGATCCCATTTTGGCTCCAGGGGAGTCGCGTCAAAATCGTCACCAACGCTGGAGGGCTCAACCCCTTGGCCTGTGCTAGGGCATGTAGAGAATTGCTAAATTTAAGTGGCTGTGGAGATCTTAAAATAGGTGTAGTTGACGGAGATGATGTGCTTTCAATGCTTAAAGAAAACGGGCAAAGCCATTTTTTTAAGAATCTGGACTCTCACGAGCCTGTCGAAAGCGT
>JACDDG010000124.1 GCA_013817115.1 Parachlamydiaceae bacterium
ATTAACAGTTCCCCCTACCGGGGGATAGGAGCATGAATTGCTTTTCTAGATTTTAATTTAGCCGTATTTTACGATGTTCTATCCCCCGGTAGGGGGAATTGTTAATAGCCCCGGGTGCAGCGATAGCGGAACCCGGGGTTCGGATCATTACAAAACGTGCGCCCCGGTAGGGGCGCCAGAAAGCCACCAAAGTGCGTAGCCACCGCTGTAAGCTTTTCCACACGTTGCTTTACGCGAGTTAGGCTTTTTCGCAGTTGTAGGCTACATTTTTTGATGGAGCTGATAATTGTAATATGGTATCGAAAGATTAAGTAAGCAAAGATACCTAAAATTTAAATGCTTGTTTTAACGTTAACTATTAGAAATGAGGATAACTATGAGTATAATCGGGACAATTTTTTTAGGATTTATCGTTGGAATGTTTGCTAGAGTTTTAGTTCCGGGAAAAAATCCGATAGGATGTCTTTTGACAGTGATCCTCGGAATCTGCGGAGCAGCCATAGGTAAAATGATAGGTGAAGCCATTGGTATTTATCAAGGCAACCAAAATGCGGGATTTTTTATGTCTTTAGTAGGTGCAATGACAATTTTATATGTCCATAATCTAATTGTAAAGCGCCACCCTCCACCATTTGATCAAAAATAATCAACTTTCTACAGAGTTGGGGGTAATTCCCCCTCTTCTTGCCTCGTTACCTCTAAACCTCCACTTATGGCAGCAAATCCAACTCTACCTAACTCATAAGCTCGGTTCATAACATCCATTCTTGTTAACTCAGTAAAATCTACTTTAACAACGGTTACCCCAGTGCAGTCGTTCACTACCTTTACTGTCGGTCCATTTTCATCGAAAATTTCATTAGAGAATTTCTGCATAGCTTTATCTATGTATTTTAAAGCTTTATTGTGATCTATATTTCGAGTTTTCTGAAATTCTATTAAGTTGCTTTCCATTGATTTAATAGCGATTATTTCAGCAACAGTTCCACCTCTATCCTTACAACTTAAACAGCCTTCAGACATAGCAGAAACTGAGCTAGCTAAAAGGGCTATGTCAGCGGCAAGTTCGAAGCTAGATTCTTTTTTATTCTCAAGGCGAGTTTTCAAATCATTATATTTTGCTAATATCTCTTTATTTTGAGGTAACCAAGAACCTAATTTAACCATTTCTGTTTTGTTAATTTCTGCTTGAATTCCATCGTTGGTTGTATGACCTTGCACTGATAAATTCATAAAGCAAGTTTCAAGCTTAAGCTCTGCTGGAGGGTTTTCCCTTTTCCATCCGATCTCTTTAGCAGACACATAAAGAATAGCGTTCCCTTCAATGTCTTCATCAAAAAAAGTTCCAGGCTCTTCACGAACTTTAATGACTAAATTGTCAATACTTTCAAAAGCTGCTTGCATGTCAAGGATTTGATTCGATTCAATATGGGCCCAACCGCTTTCTTGGAAATCATTTTTTGCATTTTGGTTAAGAAGGCCTACATGCATCATCCGAAAAATCTCGTTCCCGTTTTCATCACTTTTAATCATATGTGAATTATTTTGAAGTTGTAATTTGATTGGTTCTAATGCTTGATTGCGTAAGAAATTTTTTCGATCATTAATTATTGATGTTTGTTTCTCAAGAGAACCACTATCTGGACGAAAGGCATCAAGAGTTCTTATGCTTTCATCAATAATAAATAATTGATCATTTGATTTGTATTTCTTTTTTAAACCTTCTAATTCAGCCACCCGAGCATCGATTTTTGCACTTACGTCTTGACTACTCGAAGGATCTTTTAAACCACTGGAGTAAGATTTCAATTCTTTTAAATTAAGTAGGCCATTACGTGGATCCCAAATTGCGCCGAAACGCTGCATAGATAATGTTTTTTCTTCATTACTGTAGGGGAGAATTGTTGTTATATTTTGTGTCCTTTGATTGACTGCTACGGAAATATTATTTTTACGGTCATTTTCGATATCATTGCCTTTTAGTATTTCTCTTGAATCATTTGATCCCATCCAGTTGTATTTTTTATTATTACAAACTTCTAGTTGATTTTTAGCTTCATTTAACTGCTGATTGATATGTTTTAGCTCCTTTGAATCCGTTACTTCACCGCTTATAAGTTTATTATTTAAAAATTCTATTTTTGAATTTAACGAGTCTTTACGCTGAGTGATAGTGTCGATGCGTAAAACAGTTTCTTTTCCTAACTCTGTACCATCGTTAGCGACAAATTTTTTATCAATTGTGGCATATTTATCGCGCCCTTTAAGTCCTTCTCTTGTAATGGTTTCGTCGCCTTCTGCTGGAGAAATCTTAGATTCGAGCCAACCATGACTAACAAGCAACGCATTGGTTGCAGAAATTGCTCCGGCAAGGTGTGTAAGAAAATCTTTCTTAATATTATAAGTTATAGCGGATTTGGCTGTTTCATAAGCGTTCTTAATTTGCGTCGGATACTCTTTGAAATTATTAGAAAAACTGCCTGAAATTTCATTTAATATGCCAGTTTTTAACAATTGTTGGGTAAGTGAAGGAAATTTGTCCGGAAGTTTTTGGTGTATAAATATGTGTTTTAAAAAATTAATTTCATTTTTTCCAGTTTGAATTAGGGATTTGAATGATTCTATAATACGACCACCCGCAAAATTTGTAGCCAAAGCTAAGTCATATAAACCTTTAGAAAAAAGGTTTGCGTCTAGAGATTTAGAACCTTTGGAGGGGCGTAGTTTTCCATTGGAAATTTGTTGTTCTGAAGATGAAGGTAAATCAAAAGAATTATTAGGGTTTGCACCTAAATTATTTTTAATATCATTATTCATCACACCACCTGAAATTTAATTAAAAAACATTTCTAATTCTTAACTCTGTGCTGTAATTTTATTATAATTGTTTTCACTTTTTAAAAACAATATAGTTATAGTTGGCTGGGGAAATAAAACTTAATTTCTAGAGAAATAGAAAGGAATACGGATGCACAGAAGAAGACTATAATGGCTTACTAAAACACATGTTATTTATACCGAAGAGCATTCAAATTTTAGTTTTTGACAAATAGAAAGCTTCCGCGGGATTAAGCGATCGAAAATGACCCCATATTATATTTTCTATGCTTAATCCCGGCGTTTCTCAAGCCAAAATCAAATTTGAACGCGCTTTGGTATAGAGTGTAGGGATTAGCTGACGTTAAAGCAGCGGGGTTGAATTTAAAAAAAACAAGTCGATATTTAATATTGCCTGTTTCGAATCGCGGGAGCTTTGATGCCGCAAAAACCAACAAATTTGGTGCACTAGACGTGATTATAAAATGAATCACAGCAAAGAAGATTAAAGTCGATATGTTGTTCGACAATGCTGATGGCCTTTTCAACTTTAAGCTGGTCTTCTGTTCTAATTTTACTTGTAAAAGAAGTGATCAGTTTCATTGCATCAAAGCTGCACACTGGAGCATAAAGAGCTGGAATTTGTAAGAATTGTATTTTTTCTATAATGGCTGGGCTTGGAGGAGTATATCCAGTTAAAATCATTCCCCCAGCAAATTCTTGATTTTTCGAAGCTTTGTGCTTTTCGATGTTACAAAGGATAATTTCTTCGCGACTTGCTGGAGTTATAATAAGTTCATTATAACTATGAGTTGTGGCGTACGTTTCTACAGAATCAGCTACTAGTCGCATATTTTGAAAATGGCGGTAACGGTATTCTTCTCCGGAAAATAATTTTGTTTTAAAAAGATTTGCAAAATCTTGAATTGTCGGTTGGCTAAGAAGTTTATTATAAGGTACGCAGCCGATGAGAGGAATATTCCATTTTTTCAAAGATTTAGGAAAATAATGTAAAATCATGTCGCGTTTTTCTTCTAAAACACGGTTTAGGATAACACCACGAACACGAACTCCTTGTTGCTGACATAGTGTAATATTCAGCGCTAATTCATCATGAGCTGAACCAAGACCACCTGAAGCTATAAGAATTACATCAGTTCCTAATTTTGAGGCGACAACAGCATTACTCAAATTGACGATAGATCCAACCCCTGCATGTCCCGTGCCCTCGACGATTGTATAATCGTTTGAATGAAATATTTCGCCAAAAGAAGATTGAATTTTTTCTAGCATTGATTCTTCAGAAAATTTTCCATCGAGAAAATCACGCGTAAAGCCTGATGGGATAATGACAGGACTCATGGTCGGCCAAGGTTCCGGCAAGGAAAAGTGTTTTTTGAATAAAATGACATCTTTGTCAACATTAGTAGTTTCATCAATGCGAACGTGCTGTTGACCAATAGGTTTGATGAAGCCAACAGAAGAAAAACGTTTTTTTAAACCCGAGATGATTCCCAAGCAAAGAGTTGTCTTTCCAACATTTTGGCCTGTCGCTGCAATAAAAATCGATTTTTTGCGCATGTTTTCCCTTGTCTAGTGAACATTGATTGATTGTCGTATAAATAAATTATAATTTAAAGCTTTGTTAATAGCCATAAAAAAAGGGAGGTAGAATTGCTTCTACCTCCCTTAGGAAAAGTTATTATTAACTTATAAGATAAACCTAATCAGTTTTAACTATCTAATAATCTGTACTAATGCAGCTTATTAGATAAACTGATTGGTTCTACTAGTACTGAGCACCACAGCTTCCGCTTTCGCAGCCAACTGGAGCAGCAGCTTCAGCTTCTGGTCCGCAAATGTGCTTGTAATAGTATTGTGGAACCCACTTAACTTTTTTATCACAAACTTTACGGTAGCAGTTTTTTGTTTCGTTAACTGTATAGTATTCAGGACATAAACGGTTGCAAGTTTGTGTGTAATATTGTGGTACATATTTGCAGCAAGTTTTTTCATATGGTTTGTTAACATAACGACAGCATTGTTTTGGACAGCATTTTTGGTCGCAAACAGTGCGATATTCGTTATAATAGCAAGGTGTATATTTGCAATATTTTACATAAGCATCACCACAAGGTTTTTCAGCCGGTTGGCAAAGTTGTTCTTGTGGTTGGCTGCAACCTAGATCTGCACCAGTTGCTTCTCCGCCCCATGATTGATCAGCAAAAGCTGATGCGCCAAATAATAAACCGAAACTAGCTAAAGATAAAGTAAGTAGTTTTTTCATATAAGTCCCCTATTTATAGGTTAATTTTCAAAATCTGAATCGCTCTCTAACGCGACTTCCTATTTGTCACACTGTCAATTAATGATATTTTTGACAAGTATTTTTTTTAAACATGCGATTTCTGGTCAACTTTATCTCGGAAAAACCAATTAAAATAAATAAAAAAAAAGCGAAATGAATCGGAATTTAAAGATATTTTTTTAAATTAAAATTGACTGAAATTGAAGGGTCTAGCTTTTTTTGCCTTTCCAGATATTCTTGAGGCCGAAATCACGTCGACATGCGATGTGATAGCTCATGTAGCGTTCCTGATTTTTTTCGGGATACTTTTGATGATATTCTTCTGCAGGATAAAATTTAACAGCAGGAAGAATTTTAGTATAAATAACATCTAGTTGACCGGAAGAAATAATGTTATCAAAAAGATTTTCAGCTATTTGTTTTTGTAAGTCATCTTGATAAAATACAGCAGTGCAGTATTGCGATCCGATATCGGCAAATTGACCTTTGCTATTTGTTGGATCGATATTGTGTAAAAATGTTTCTACAAGTGAAGCATATTCGATTAAAGTTGGATCAAATTCAATCTGGATGGCTTCTAGATGGCCTGTTGTTCCGGAGCAAACTTGTTGATAGGTTGGATTTAATTTACCCCCCCCTGTATATCCAACTATTGATTCGGTCACACCTGGAAGTCCGTCGAAGACATGTTGCATGCACCAAAAACATCCGCCTGCAAAAGTGGCAATGCTCGATTGTTTTGTGGGCATTATAATTCCAAGCTCCGATTTTATGTTTTACATTTTTTAGAAAAGTTATTCATGACCTTATCTTCTTAAATTTACTTGGGTAAATTTAAGAAGATATACAGGGCTTTTTATTGGCAAACCGGTTCACATGGATTTGGATTGCAAATGTGTTTGTAATAATACTTTGGAACCCATTTACATTTGCGATCACAAACTTTACGAGAGCAATTTCTTACTTCCGTAGTCGTGAAGTATTCAGGTTCGTAGCGGCAGCATGTTTGGGTGTAATATTGAGGAACATATTTTACACATGTTTTTTCATATTCTTTAGCAACATAACGGCAGCATTTTTTTTCATAACATTTAGGCTCGCTAACTGTTCGCCATTCATTATAGTAGCAAGGCTCATATTTGCAATAGAGGCAATAGACATCACCACATTGATGTTCTTGTGGTTCTCCGCAACAAAATTCTTGGTTTGAGTAATCTTGATGATCTCCGTTATTAGAAAAGTTTCCTTGAAAATCTCTGCCCTCATAATTGGAAGTTTGATAGTCATTGTTTTGGTATGAGCCACCCCCAAGGGTGTTGCCAACGAATTTTCCGACTCCGCCAACAGTATTACCAACAAATTGTCCGGCACCACTAACAGTATTACCAACAAACTGTCCGGTACCACTAACTGTATTGCCAACAAATTGTCCGGCTCCCCCAACTGTGTCACCAATTATTGAACCGTCGGCAACGGCTGATGCACTAAACAAAAGACCGAAACTAGCTAAAGCTAAAGCAAGAAGTTTTTTCACAACGCCCCCTTTAAGGTACATTTCAACATTTTTTATCGCTAAAATTGAGCGATTTCCTATTTGACAGACTGGCTTCTTCGTAAATTTTAGACAAGAATTTTTTTTGTTTTTTTTAAGAAATATTGTTTTTACAAATATTAAGAAAGAATTAGGCGAGATATTTGAGTTTTTGACGAGGATTGAATACTACGCACGGGCGCAAGATTCCAAATGATACCAATCTACCGCTCTCAACTCCTCGGCAATAGCTTAGGCTATATACCGAAGTGCGTCCAAATTTTGGATTTTTGGCTTTGAGAAAGCCCCGGGATTAAGCGATCAAAAACGACCCAATATTATAA
>JACDDG010000125.1:0-5685 GCA_013817115.1 Parachlamydiaceae bacterium
CACGTCTAGAGATGATGCGAACCCCGGGTTCCGCTATCGCTGCACCCGGGGCTATTCACAGCTCCCCCTACTGGGGGATAAAACATCTAGACAAAAGCTTAAAGTCATTTGTACTTGTATCTCCCGATTCAGAGAACTGTGAGTAGCCCAAGTGCAGCGCCAGTTCCCCCTGGGATAGAACATCAGACAAAAGCTAAACGCCATTTGTGCCCAATCCCCCGGTAGGGGGAACTGTAAATAGCCCCGGGTGCAGCGATAGCGGAACCCGGGGTTCGCATCATCTCAAAACGTGCGCCCCGGTAGGGGCGCCAGAAAGCCATAAATAACGCAGCAACAATGTCGATGTCGAATCTGTGGTCTCTCGAAAGTTATAAGACTAAATAAAAAAAGCCGATCTAGGATTATTTCTTAGAAGCAAAAAAGGAAAGCATGTTTAAAGAAATTGCAAAAGAAAGTTTTGATGAAAGAGAGCTTAAAGTCCTTCGATTTTGGCAGGAAGGACGCATCTTTGAACGTTCTGTTGAAGAAAAAAAAGGTCAGCCTCTCTTTTCATTTTATGACGGTCCCCCCTTTGCCACCGGATTACCCCACTATGGTCATTTACTCGCTGGATCAATTAAAGATGTTGTCTTGCGTTACAAAACAATGAAAAACTTCCAAGTTCCTCGTCGCTTTGGCTGGGATTGTCACGGTCTACCGATTGAAAATGAAATTGAAAAAGCTTTTTCCTTAGGAGGCGCTGCATCTATCGAAGCTTTCGGTTTAGCTAACTTCAACGAAGAATGTCGCAAAATTGTACTTCGTTACACTAAAGAATGGCGCTCCACGGTAGAACGTATGGGACGATGGGTCGACTTCGGCAGCACTTATCGCACGATGGATCCTTCTTTTATGGAGAGTGTATGGTGGGTTTTTCAACAGCTCTTTGATAAAGGTCTTGTTTATGAAGGCTATAAAGTTATGCCTTATTCCGCAAAATTAGGAACTCCCCTATCAAATTTTGAAGCGGGTGAAAACTATAAAGATGTCGATGATCCATCCCTTACTGTTGCTTTTGAACTGCTAGAACAACCAGGAACATTTGTACTTGCCTGGACAACTACTCCGTGGACACTTGTTTCAAACTTAGCTCTAATGGTCGGCCCAGCAATCGAGTATGTTAAAATAAATGAAATCGTATCAGGAAAAAACTATATTTTAGCAAAATCACGTTTAGCAGCCACCTTCAAAGCCCCAACAGATTACTCTATCCTTGAAGAGTTTCCCGGAAAAGAACTCGATGGCAAAAAATATCATCCTCTTTTTTCTTATTTTGCAGCCAAAGCCTCTGAAGGGGCATTTCGTATCATTATGGAAGATTCTGTATCCCTTGAAGATGGTACAGGAGTGGTGCATTCCGCTCCAGCTTTTGGCGAACTCGATTTCTACGCATGCCAAAGAGAAAAAATTTCTTTAGTTTGCCCTGTCGACAGTAACGGCCGATTTACAGACGAGATTCCGGAATACACAGGCCTTTTTGTTAAAGACGCTGACAAGCAAATTATCAAACGCTTAAAAGAACAGGGCTGCATTTTCCATCACACCACATTACATCACCGCTATCCATTTTGCTGGCGTTCTGACACACCACTTATCTACAAAGCTGTAACCACTTGGTTCGTGGCTGTAGAAAAGATCAAGGAAGCTTTACTTGCCTCCAACGAACAAATTCATTGGATGCCAGCTCACATTAAAACGGGTCGTTTTGGTAAATGGCTTGAGGGTGCTCGTGATTGGGCAATTAGCCGTAATCGCTATTGGGGCACTCCGTTACCTATCTGGCGCACCGAAGACGGCTCCTTGCTCATTATCGGAAGTGTTGCCGAACTTGAAAAAGCCACCGGGGCTACTGTTACAGATCTTCATCGTCACTTTATCGACGATTTAACTATCGAAAAAGAGGGTAAAGTATATCGTCGTGTTCCTGAGGTTTTTGACTGCTGGTTTGAATCAGGCTCCATGCCTTATGCGCAAAATCACTATCCTTTTGAAAATAAAGAGTTGGTCGAGAACAGCTTCCCTGCGGATTTCATCGGAGAAGGACTTGACCAAACAAGAGGCTGGTTCTATACTTTAACAATTTTATCAACAGCGTTATTCAATAAGCCCGCCTTTAAAAATGCGATTGTCAATGGAATCATCTTGGCATCTGACGGTGCCAAAATGTCGAAACGTCTCCGCAACTACCCTGACCCCTCGATTGTTGTGCAAAAATACGGTGCCGACGCGATACGACTTTATATGATGCACAGTCCTGCTGTTCGTGCAGACGACCTCTGTTTCCTAGAAAGTGGAGTCGAACTCGTTTTAAGGCAAATATTGATCCCTCTGTGGAATGCCTACAGCTTCTTTATCACTTACGCGCGCATTTACAAGTGGACACCACCGGAAAATTTCGAAAAACCTTCAGCCGAAATCGATCGTTGGATTCTATCTACGCTTCATAAACTTGTCAAAGATGTGCAAGAGGGCATGGATGAATACGACTTAAATCGTGCTGTCGAACCATTCATCGGTTTTATTGACCAAATCACCAATTGGTACATCCGACGTTCACGTCGCAGATTCTGGGATGAAAAAGCTTCTAGTGATCGCGATGACGCCTTTGCCACACTTTATCAAGTATTGATTACGCTAACTAAAGTGATTGCTCCTTTTGTACCATTTATCAGCGAAGCAATTTACAGCAATTTACGTCGCGCAAGCGACCCTGATTCCGTACATCTGTGTCTTTTCCCGGAATACATACCCACATACCGTGACGAGAATCTTGAAGCAGCCATGGATATTGTACAAACTGTTGTAAGCCTTGGCCATAGCGTGCGCAAAGAGCACAAATTAAAAGTACGTCAACCTTTGGCGTGTGCATACATAGCCACTACGAATGATAGGGCTTTAAGATTACTAGAAGAACATGCTCAATTAATTGCTGATGAGCTCAATGTCAAAGAGGTTCTATTTACGCGAGATGAAAATCAATTTGTGCTTCTCAAAGCTAAGCCTAATTTCCGTATGTTAGGAAAAAAAGTGGGCAAATTAATGCGTTCAGTACAAGCCGCTATCGACACCTTAGATTATTCTTTGCTGGAGGAACTGCTTAAAGGCAATGAAATTGGTTTACTTGTTGAAGGGGAAACCATTCAAATTTCACCTCAAGAGGTTGAAGTAGAGCGCACTGTCCACGAAGGAATGGTTGCAGCTAACTTAGGATCCACTACAATTGCATTAAAAACCGAGCTGACAGAAGAACTACTAAGTGAAGGTTTAGCGCGTGAAATCGTCAATAAAATCAACACAATGCGACGTGAATCAGGCCTGGCTGTTTCTGATCGCATTAAAGTGTCGATTGAAACGACTCCACTTGTACAAAGGAGTTTTGAAGCACATCGTGAGTTCATCTGCAGTGAAGTATTGGCAGTCGAAGTGATTTTTGAGAATAATGGTGGCACTGAATGGGACTTAAATGGCGAAATTGCGAGGATTTCTATTCAAAAG
The DNA here is from genome assembly GCA_013817115.1 of Parachlamydiaceae bacterium. Classification (GTDB taxonomy): domain Bacteria; phylum Chlamydiota; class Chlamydiia; order Chlamydiales; family Parachlamydiaceae; genus JACCRY01. The sequence goes on from JACDDG010000125.1 coordinate 3,535, forward strand.
ATTTAGTTTAATAATGAAAAAGCGATGCTAACGTATCGTTATTGATTTTCTAAATTAACTGAAAGGCTAAAAAACTAATTAAAATTTGCACCATTTCACGACATCTTGGGGTCATAGAAAACGCTCCTACAATCATTTGTATGTCACGTTTTTGAAACCGCAAGATGTCGTGAAAATGGTGCAATTTTTATAGGAAGTCCTATAGAAAAAACTATATTTATAGGCCCTATCAATTTATTTCAGCTGAAAAGCTTTATTTTTGTATGCCTTAAATTGAGAGTCAACCTCTTCTTTACCCAGATTAGAACTTAGGTGATCACGCACATGACCCTTAGCGCCCACATTCATGCCGCCTATTTTCTTTAAGTCAAAATCTTTCCAAGCTTTAGTGCGTGCGTGGAAAATTTCTCCATCACCAAATAATTGAGCAACAGTATGAGTTGTGGGAACGAAAAAAGGAGAATCATTTAATTGATCAAAAGTTACTGGAACAGCATAAGCATTTTGTCCATTACGCATATAGTGAAAGGCGGTTGCCCCTCCATCATATAAAGATCCAGCAAATAAGCTGCTTCCATAAGAAAGACTATAAGGCTTATCTTTATCACTCCAACAAGAAGTTGAGTCTTTTAGAAAGTCTGCTCCTCTATATAAGAAGAGAGAATATTGGGCAATCTTACTACAGTCAAGAGCAAGAGCGTCTCTAATAATTTGAGCATCAGTTTCATTGCGAATGCCATTGGCTTAATAGAACCACATGTTGACTCAAAACCAAAATTAGTGGTTGGGCCAGGCGTGTTACCAGAGCTAATTATTTCAACTTTTTCACCTTCGCGACGCTTTTCTATATCTTCCAAACCATTTTTATAATGAGTTTTTAAAAATTCAATTTCTTTTTCAGAAAGGGCAGAAAATTCTTGACAGGTCAAACCTTCGCTTTGTAAATCAAAACCTTTAAGTATGGCTTTGTTTAAACGGTAAGCGACATCTTTCACTCCTGCATGTTGATTATCTCCCGCGTCCGTAAAGTAACAGAGATGCCAACATTTACGTTGGGCTCTTTTATGCGCATCTCTTTTTAGAAATTCTTGATATTTGTCTTCATCACCTTCGAAAGTTTTTGAACTGATCAAATGCGAAAAAGGGTCTAATCGTGAGCAGATACCTTTATGTTTCAGATCTTCTTGGATACATTTTCTAATAAAAATTAATTCATCCAAAGTTCTTGGCACAAAAACAGCTTCTAATGTTGGGTCTATATCTTTTAATTTAGCTTCAGCAATTCATAGCGGTTTGAACATTCTTCTGTTGCTTTATCTGATCCACTATTCGCTAAGGCAGCAGGAGAATACTGAAGTAAAACTTGGAAAACTTGTTCAAAAGTTTCACGTGTTAAAGGCTGCTTTTCACCAGAAGGTAATTTATGGAATACAATATATTCACCCTGGCCCATAGTAATTTTGTCTTGGCTAATTTCTAAGTTGCTAATTCTATTTACAAGAAGTTTGGAAGGTTGAGCATTAGGCTGACTGCCAATGCTTTTTTGTGCCACTTGATCAATTTTTTCTGTCCTTTGGCATTTATTAATTATCCACCGAACAGCATTATACCCTAAATATCCTAGAATAGCCAAACCCAAGGTGCAGACACATAAAGGAATATGCTCTTTTACGAATTGCGATATATTAACCATTATTAACCTCTAAATATGTTTTAAATTTTTGGCAGCTTCTCATAAAGTGTAGGGAAGTTGCATTCTTTTGTAGATGAAGCTTACATCTAACAATAAACATTGTATTTTATTAAAAATAAAAAAGCAATAGGAAATGAATTAACATCTTTCCAGTTGAAGATCAACCGCTACCATAGGGGCATACATTCGAACTATCACAATAAAGATGATGACGCATGTTGAATGGGGTGTCACAAATTCTTCTCAGCCGTTTTACCCTTCTCTAAAGCTTTAAAGTATTGATTGACACTACTCCGCTTGTTCAAACGAGCTATGAAGCACAATATTGGCCGACGAAGTGTCTTTTGGGAATAACGATGGCACTGAGTGGGATTTTAATAGCGAAATTGCGCGGGATTACTATTCAAAAGGTTTATACCGAAGTGCGTCCAAATTTTGGTTTTTGGCAAAGAGAAAGC
>JACDDG010000125.1:5695-6983 GCA_013817115.1 Parachlamydiaceae bacterium
AGAGAAAGCTCCCCGCGATTAAGCGATCAAAAATGACTCCATATTACAATATTGGGTCGTTTTTGATCGCTCAATCGCGGGGATTTCTCAAAGCCAAAAATCCAAAATTTGGACGTACTTCGGTATAGCACAAACAAAGAAGCTCTGCTAGAAATACTTGTTGCTTTTAAAACAAATTAAAGAATTTAAAGACTATAAGAACACGAGACTTTAAATAATTTAAAAAGCCTCTTGTCCTTAAAGTCTTAATAATTATTCGCAATCAGCGAATAATTATTTAATTAGAACTAAATTTTATAACTTGGGCATTAAAACCGTATCTACTACATGAGTAACCCCGTTTGAATGATTCACATCAGGAATTGTAACCTTAGAGACATTTCCTTGGCTATCCATCACATTAATAGCGCCATTATCTAATTTAAGTGTTAAATTATCTCCTTGGACAGTCTTAAGCTCAATTTTGCCACCGCTACTATTAAGCTTATTAAGTAAATCACGTGCATTCATTTTTCCTGAGACGACATGAAAGGTAAGAACTTTAGCAAGCTTTGACTTGTTTTCCGGTTTTAAAAGGTTTTCAACTGTTCCTGATGGTAGTTTACTAAAAGCAGTATTTGTAGGTGCAAAAACAGTAAAGGGTCCTCTTCCTGACAAAGTATCTACTAGACCCGCGGCTTTTACAGCAGAGACAAGAGTTGTGTGGTCTTTTGAATTGCTCGCATTCTCGACAATATTCTTACTAGGTAACATTGCGGCACCTCCAACCATGACACTGTTTGAATCTGTCATTGATCTATTATAATGTGGCGAGTTTATATCTGTCTTGGATTTATTATAATCCGTCGTAGTGTTTAAACCTGGCTTGGATCTATTATATTCTGTCGGAGTACTTAAATCTGTCATACTGCTTGAATATTTCATTGTATCTGAGTCTTCCATCGTTTTCGAATCATCCATTGAATTGTGATATCTATTTTTCGAATTCATCATGCTATTATCTGCAAAAACATTTGCACCAACAAAATTTGATCCTGCAGCTATAAGAATTAAGGCTATAAACTTTAAATTTATATTTTTCATATTTCACCTTTATATTTTATAAATACGCTAAAAAACACCACAATTGGTATTTTCCTTAACCATAATATATTCAACATTTAAATAAAGAATTATTTTTATCGATTGACCTATTCTCGACTTTATGATTTCTCGTTATCCTGTCGCTGATCCCAGCATATCTATGAGCCAATTAACCCTTTCATCGCTTTGATTTTCCCGGTTCATA
>JACDDG010000126.1 GCA_013817115.1 Parachlamydiaceae bacterium
TGTTCTTCACAAAAAGATTAACAGCATTCATATAGATTCCTGAAGACGGATCGTTTTGCCATGCAGTTCCAAGCTGAACTGTTACTTCAACATCTCCTGTTGGAATGACAATAGGAACCCCTGCATAAGTAATATACATAGGTGTAGAAGTATTTTCAATGATCTTGACTGTTTGAGGATTTGACGAGAAAACCATTGTAGCTGTTGTTAGCTGTGGTGGTGTCACGGTGTAGCTTCCGACAGGCAATGTTTTACAAACAGTTAGATTAAAGTCATTGAATTGAAACGATTGATCGAACACTGAAATGGGCTTCAAGTCAGTTTTTGCTAAACCCGTTGCCGGAACAATTGTCATGCAAAGAGTGCCTGTTTTTGTGGCAGTTCCACCCTTTGTATACCAAGGCATTAATCCAATAGTTGATAAGTAATCAATTTTATTCCATGTAACGTTTAACCAGCTGTCATCGACAAGGCCTCCAGTGTCGCCACTATTAGGATTCCATGACCAATAAAACCAATTTTTAATTGCATGATGCCTGCTGTCTGTAGTTGGATCATTCAGATACTTGGCAATGTCTTTCATCGATTGTATATCGTTTGCTTCAGTAAAACGAGAACCAAATTCGCCGATAGCTACAGGAAATGTTTTGCACGATCCACTGCAATACCCCGGTTGCGTCAAATAACCAAATGAATTTGAAAGTCGATTATACAACCCTGCGCCTGTAAAATTTTGACTTGCACCTGTAACACTTGGTGGGTAGACATGGGGAGAAATCACGACTTGATTAAGATAGGGTTTAGATAACAAGGTATCAAAGAATGGTTTTGCACTGCTTAGTCCGTTTTGCGCAACCAAAGTAGGATCTGTAGCAAAACCATCGCCCCAATTTGCTCCAATACCACCTTGCCCTGTTCCTTCAATAAAAAATAAAGCCTGAGGGTTTATAGGGTAAAGAGCATCCATTACTGAAAGATATAAATCTTTAAGTGCAGGGGTTTGTCCCGAAGCTTCCCATCGAATGCCAAAATTATCGGGTTCATTTAAAATATCGATCATGAGCATTTTTTTCGAAATAGGATCTTGAGAAATTTTTGTAACTAAATCTTTCCAGTCTTGAACCCACTGTTGGCGATTCTCTAAGACAGATTGGTCTTCGCGCAAGTGATTGTCAATTAAAACATAGAAACCATTTTTAGCAAAAAAGTTAACAACCCACACAAAGCGATTCATTGTGGTGTCATTAGGTAAATAATCGTTGCACTGACCGGCAACTCTTGTCGGGGGTGATAGCATCGGTGGAATTTGAAGACCGGCTGGGACTAGTACAGAGGGGTTTGTTACGCTTGCCTGAATTGCGCTCTGGCTGGGTAATTGACAATTAGTCGCGTAGTTTCTGGGGGCTAAATTTTTTAGATCCTTAAAACTAAATGGTAAACGCACTGCGTTAAAACCTAATAGCTGCATTCTATAAACGACCGAGGCAAAATCTGAAGCTAGGGGACCGGAACTACTACTCCATAGGCCATCAACCATAGTTGAGCCATTATTGAAACCAAACCAATTTACACCTTTAAGCTCTATTTCTTCTCCGGAAGAATTTATGATCTTATCACCCTGAGTTGTCATACCTGACAAACCTGTTTGAAGAGAAGTTATAAAGCACATTAGACACCAAAAAAAAATTTTTATTTTCAACATAAGAAATCCTCCGCTAAAATTCGTTGATAGACACAAACGTACCATACATAAACAATAAATTAATTGGAAATATATTTTTAAGTTGCTTTTAGGTTTTTAGAACGATATTTATTTATTTAATTACTCGGATCCATTATTGCTAATTATGAAGATTTATACATTTTTACCAAAAAGTAGGGCAGAATGATCAGACATTTATTTAGAAAAAGCTATCGATTAACATTAGTGGCTTTTTTTGCGTTGAATTTTTTATCGCAAAGCTCAGACGCTTGCACCAGAGTGTTATTCAGTGGTTCAGATGATATCGTTATTACAGCTCGATCGATGGATTGGGCTGAGGACATGCATTCAGAATTGTGGGTTTTTCCAAAAGGAATGGAACGAAATGGTGCAGCTGGACCTCAATCCTTGGCATGGAAGTCAAAATACGGCAGTTTGATTGTGTCCGGCTATAATGTTGGTTCTTGTGATGGTATGAATGAGATGGGTTTGGTGGCAAATCTTTTATATTTAGCAGAATCTGATTATGGCCAGCCAAAAGGTAATAAGCCATTACTATCTATTGCTGCTTGGCAACAATATGTTTTAGATACGTTTCCTTCTGTTTCAAAAGCTGTGGATGCATTAAGTAAAAAAGAGTTTGATGTCTTGGCCCCTTTGTTACCTAACGGCTCTGCAGCACAGCTTCATTTATCTATTTCTGATAAAAGTGGGGACTTGGCTTTTTGAATACATAAAAGGGGAGTTAGTTATTCATCATGGAAAGCAATATCAAGTCATGACTAATTCTCCAATTTTCAGTAAACAACTTACTTTGAACGAATATTGGAAAGCCATCGGAGGGTTGACATTTCTTCCTGGAACATTTAGAGCAGCTGACAGATTTGCAAGAGCATCCTTTATGCTTACTGCAATTCCACAAGAAGTTTCTAAGGAGTATATCAGCGCTGTGCCTAATAAAAATTTCGTCAACCAAGCTTTAGCGAGTATGATGGGTGTGATTAGAAGTGTAAGCGTTCCGCTTGGTATATCACCCACCCCTAATGAACCTAATATCAGTTCCACTTTATGGCGTACATTGTCCGACCATAAGGGGAAAGTGTATTATTTTGATTCGGCAACAACTCCAAATACGTTTTGGGTCGAGCTAAAAGATCTTGATTTTAGTGAAGGAGCTTCTGTAAAAAAGCTTAATGTTTCTAATGGACAAATTTATTCAGGCAATGTTGCAGGAAAATTTGAAGTATCTCAGCCATTTAAATTTCTTCCGGCAAATAATTAAAAGATTATAAGAGAGGGCAGAATTGTTTGCCCTCTCTTTTTCGCACATTGGTGTCATGGCATAACTTTAGATTCTCTACTCCAAAAACGAATTTTTCTGCATGCAGAGATAAATGTTTTTGCATCATTAGTTTCAGAAAATTCAATACACCCCTCATCAAGCTCTGATAAAATCCCTGATTTTTCAAAAAGAGGCATTGTATCTTTTGTATACCCAATACATTTTAAATGATTGAAAGCATCGGAAACAAATTGACGTGCTGAAGGATGTCTATAGAGCATTTTAATAGTATCCGACGAAGCAATTATTGCAATCGCATCATAAAGGACAGAAGGTGCTCCTTCAAGTTTTTGATCGGCTGGAACACGTTTTCCATTTTTAGTAATTACACCCCCAACTGACAAAGCTATAATTTCAAATGAAGCTTTCTCAGCCTTAATTTGAGCTATTAATGCTTCAAAAATGGAATCATCTGCCCCATCAGTGAGTAAAATCCCAACTTTTCTGCCTTCGAAAGATTTTGGGGGGTTTAGTTCAATGCTAAGAGGCTTAGAAGGTTTAAGGTCAAACTGAAGTTTACATACAGGCTGAAATGGAACAATTTTTTCTTTTAATCCCAATCCGTTAGCTACGCGTTGTGCTAACTTTTCATCAATATTTGGCAAGTGGTTGACAAGTCTTAGCCTTATTGCAGGTTCTTGAACTTTGCTTAATTCAAAAATTAATGCGTTAGCAATATGCCCTTGTTCGGTTAGTGTTTGGCTCATATAGAATTGACGTGCTTGGCTGTAGTGATCGGAGAATTTTTCGGAACGTTCGCGAAGCTTTTGCCCACTTTCTTGAGCGGGGAATGAACGGAATCCATGTTTAGGAGACTCTCTAGGGCCCTCTCCCCATGAATTAGGCTCATAATTCACCCTTCCTTTTGGATTCGTCATTGCCATATGTCCATCTTGTTGGAAATGGTGGAAAGGGCATTTAGGTGCATTTATAGGGATATGTGTGAAATTTGGACCGCCAAGGCGTTTTAGTTGAGTATCTAGGTAAGAAAAATTACGGCCTTGTAACAAAGGATCATTTGTGAAATCTATGCCCGGGACTATGTTTGCAGTACAAAAAGCAACCTGTTCGGTTTCAGCAAAAAAGTTATCGACGCATCGATCTAAAACCAGTTTACCAACGTAATGAATGGGAACTTCTTCTTCAGGAATAATTTTAGTTGCATCAAGTATATCAAAGGCAAAAGAATCGGCGAAATTGTCATCAAATAATTGTACGCCAAGTTCCCATTCAGGATAATTTCCAGACTGGATAGAATCCCAAAGATCTCTTCGGTGGAAGTCAGGGTCTGCTCCGTTAATTTTCACTGCTTCATCCCAAAGAATTGACTGCAGTCCGAGCTTTGGTCTCCAGTGAAATTTAACATAGGTAGATTTACCTTCCTGAGTAACAAAACGAAAAGTATGTACTCCGAAACCTTCCATAAATCTGAATGATCGTGGTATTGCGCGATCCGACATGATCCACATGACCATGTGCATGCTTTCCGGCATTAAAGAAATAAAATCCCAAAAGTTATCATGTGCTGTTTGGGCTTGAGGAAAATCTCTGTCAGGTTCTGCCTTAGCCGCGTGGATGAGGTCGGGGAATTTGATGGCATCTTGAATAAAGAATACAGGTATATTATTTCCTACAATATCCCAATTGCCTTGCTTGGTATAAAGTTTTACTGCAAATCCTCTTACATCGCGTGCTAAATCGGCAGAACCCTTATTTCCTGCCACTGTAGAAAAGCGTACAAAGGCAGGTGTTTTTTCTCCGGCGCGTTGAAAAATATCAGCTGAAGTAACATCTGCGAGAGATTTATACGTTTCGAAATAGCCGTGAGCACCATATCCACGAGCATGTACCACACGCTCAGGAATTCTTTCGTGATCGAAGTGGAATATTTTTTCGCGAAAGTGGAAGTCTTCTAGTGCCGTTGGACCTTCCTTGCCAATTTTCAGCGAATTTTGATCATCCGAAACAGGAATTCCTTGCTGAGTGGTTAAAATGGGGGTGTCAGAAGTCGCAATTTGGTGAAGTTCACCTCCTGTACCTATAATCGTTGATTCATTTTCTTTATTTTTCATACTCTTCCTTTCTTACCTATAGAATTTGATTGTGTTTCTCTCATCTTAGAAAAAATAAATATACATTTTATGTTTGATATTGCAAGGAAAATAATAATATGGCGATTATTATAAGGGATAATTTTGGAGGGTGAAGATGACCGAGCACATGAAAAGTGCCCGGAGCTCCAGAGGGAGCAGTATATGTTAAGCCATAGTGTAGGCCCTGAAATCTAAGAAGTAAGCCTATTCAGTGAATCAGCAAATTGCCTAATATCTTTAGGCCCAAACGGTGCTGAACCCTTGGTGATTAGACCACCATCGCGAAGTTCTTTCATTAAATCGCGCATAGATAAAATTGAACCAATCGAATTCTCAGTATAAATTTCGCCTCGTGGATTCAGGGCTATGGTCTTTTTTTTCAATACTTTCGCCGCAAGAGGAATATCTGCAGTGATAACAATATCGTGAATTTCGACCTGATCCACAATATGTTGATCCGCTGCATCGAATCCATCATTTACCACAATTAGTTTTATGAAATCGCTTTGAGGCAAAAAATGAAAGGAATTTGCTACAAGTATAACGTTTATACTCAAGCGTCGGCTTGTTTTAAAAACTAACTCTTTAACTGCTTTTGGGCAAGAATCCCCATCAATCCAGATTGTATTAGGCTTATTTTTTGGCATTTTTTTTCTCGCATTATTCTCGTATTATGAAATCAATATCATGTTTAAGACGAAAAAGTCCAGGCAATGATACGGCTTTTCTTTTGTCCCTGGCTCATGTCAAGTGTACGAACTTGAGAGGCTTTTATTTTATCCAATGCTTTGTACAGGATTGGGAGGCTGTTTACTTTTGAAGCAAGGGCTGTAAACCACTTACAATTGATATGGACACTTTCTTTGATCATTTGGGATATAAATGCGACTTCACCACCAGGGCACCAAAGCTCATTGCTTTTCCCTCCGAAATTTAATGACCCCTTTTTTATGCCTAAGTTTTTATTCTTCCTGGTAGTTGCGGCTTTAGCTTCGCCGGGCGAGCTGTGAAAAGGTGGATTGCATAAAGAAATATCGAACATCTCATTAGTCCCAATAATCCCTTGGAATATATTTGAGAGAGATGTTTGCAGGCGAATTTCAATAAAATCCGCAAGATTATTCCTTTTTATAATTTCTTCGGCACACGAAATCGCGAGTGGGTCAATTTCAGTCCCTACAAAGCTCCACCCAAATTCTTGGTAACCAATCAGCGGATAGATGCAATTGGCACCAACCCCTATATCCAAAACTCTTACACCCTTTCCTTGAGGAATGGCGCCGTTATTAGAGATACTCAACAAATCTGCAATGTGGTGGATGTAATCAGCGCGACCAGGAATAGGAGGGCATAAAAAATTATCTGGTAAGTCCCACTTTATATTGTAAAACAGGATTAAAATTGCTTTATTGAGAGCTTTTACAGCAAAAGGATTTGCAAAATCAATCGCTTCATTTCCATACTGATTTGTTTTGACGAATTTTGACAACTCGGGGCAGCATTTTATTAATCGATTAAAATCATATAGGCCACGATGGGGATTTCGAGGGTGCAATTCTGTTTTTACTGGTCCCATTGCTTTCCTTAAAATATATAGGCTCTGTTGCGCAAAAAAACTGGTTTAGTTAAATTTATTTCAAGAATCAAAATCTAATTTCTTTTTAAAAAAAACCAAATTTAAGTTTATTTTAACACAAGCTGATGTTGAATGCAATTTAAATTGAGGCGTAGTCTCGACTTTATGATTTTTTGGCTTTCCGATAAAAATAACATTTGATTTTTCGGTTAGCCGAGCGAAACTTTCGCATTAACTTAATTATACTACAACAGTTTGTTTC
>JACDDG010000127.1 GCA_013817115.1 Parachlamydiaceae bacterium
TAAGCTGACCTGTAGACAAATTTGAAAAAAAGTTATCGGCATAATAATTCATTCGGCATAATAGCCCATAGCAAGCGATAGCGCAGCTATGGGTATAGTTTAACAGCTATGTTCCCCGGCAGGGGAACCTCTTTTTCTTGCACCAAGTTCTTAACAAAAAATGTTTGTGGCATCAGATGCAATTTTTTCGCACTTAAAATTTTATAGGGCATCCTAGCAAAGATAATTTGAGGATAGCTTTATGGGGGCAGTAAAAAGAAGTCCCCTTCAGGGGGGACGACAGCATATTACCTCATACCCATAGCTGCAGCTAAAGCTTTGCTATGGGCTAACAAAATGATCTTCGGGCTAAGTTTTTAGTAGCATAATTTTTTCAAAGTAAGATTCAACCCCAATCAATATTTGGATCCTTGCATTCGTAACCTAAAAAAAGTATAAGAGGCTAAAAAGCCCAATATCACCCACAGGTAACGATGCGTAAAGATGTATATGACCCACAAATCATTGATACAATCCAGCAACTCGTCAGCGAATGTGATAATGATGCCTCTGACTTTGCAAAAGAACTGATCACCCAAATGATTCAGAATAGTTTAAAGCTTCTTCAAGGAAATCATGACATCGGCCAACTAAAACTAATCTCTCGTTCAATGAAGGAGATGCGTTACGCCTACCAAGTATTTAATCATTATAAAAATAAAAGGTGCATCAGCATATTTGGATCTGCACGGACTCCGGAAATACACCCGGATTACATTGCTGCAAAAAATTTTAGCGCAGGAATGTCGAGTCATGGATGGATGTGTATTACAGGCGCGGCCAATGGGATCATGAAAGCAGGTCTAGAGGGATCGAAACAAGAATCTAGTTTCGGTTTATCCATTCGCCTCCCCTTTGAAGTGCCAACCAACTCAGTGATAGCCGGAGATGCAAAGCTGATCAGCTTCCGCTATTTCTTTACACGAAAATTGATGTTCACAAGTCATTCGGACGCCTTTGCAGCTTTTCCTGGTGGATTTGGAACCTTGGACGAGCTTTTCGAAATGCTTACTTTGCAACAGACGGGAAGGGCCTTGATCGTGCCTATCGTTTTGGTTGAAGGAAAAGAGGGAACTTACTGGAAGCATTGGGAAGAATATCTTGATCAACAGCTCATGAAAAATGGCTGGACCTCTCCTGCAGACAAAAATCTTTACTACATTGCAAAAACTCCGGAAGAGGCAGTAGAGCACATCCGAAAGTTTTACCATTGTTATCATTCTAGCCGTTACGTCAAAGACATTCTTGTTCTACGGCTTAATAAAACTCTAAGTCAAAGAGAATTAGGCGCGATCAACCTTAAATACAAATCACTTGTGGCTTCAGGAGAGATAGCCATGAGCCCACCACTGCCTGAAGAAACGGATCATCTCGATCTCCCACGGCTTACTTTTCACCACACACATAGTGATTTCGGATTAATTCGCGCCTTAATTAATGACATTAACGATTTTAGCCCGTAACTTCGCTTGTATTCTTTTTACCCAAATACGCTTCGAAATATTCTTTAACATCATTTTCATGCATTACCCAAGCAGCACCTTTACGGTGAGCCTTTAGTAAGCCTGAACGTGTCGCGTAATAAATCTTCTGCGGTGGTACACGTAACATCTTAGCAACTTGATTAACAGAGAAATAACCCTTTTTATTATCAAAAACAAGTTCTCCACCGAAAGTTGACTTCGTCCGTGAATACTTTTGCTCACGATAGTCTTCTAGGTCATCAAGATGGATTTCCCAACGCGTTGTGTCTTTTTTCGCTTTCAGCTTATTCATCTTAATAGCAACATAAATAGCTTGGCGCGTAACGTTATTAATACGAGCGGCCTCAGTAATCGAGACTAACTTCTTTTCTTCATTTTCAGCTTTAACAGCCATTTCTTCTTGATTCATAGACATTTATAACCTCCACAGTTTTAGTCTAAAATTATAGAGCTCTACTATTTGTAGAAACTCAGCTTTTACAAAAACCTCACCTTACCTATTTTTAACTTAGTTATCAAAATAAGCTTAGCTAACATGCTAAAGGGTAAGTGTCAATTAAAGTGATCTTTAATCATCTTCAAGGTTTCAGTATAGCATAAAAAAAGAATTATATTCAAGGGGTTCTTTGATTTTTTTTATTTTTTTTTTGAAATGGCTAAATCTTTTCACCTCAAAACAAAATTAAAAAAAACAAAAAAAGGCTTTAAACACACACCAAAATAACATTAATAAAAATAAGCAAACAAAAAAGTCACTAAATAAAGAAAAAAAGTCATTAAAGGAATATAAGTAAATAATTCACTTTACAAAAAGTAAAAATATAAATACTCGCTTTATTTGAAGAACAAGCCTTACACATATTAAAAAGGTCTTAAACTTTTTTATGATTAAGTTTTTTTTAGACTAAGAGAAGCCTTAAACAAGAAAAAATCACAGAGACCTAGACAGGGAAGGCTTTGCAACAAAACCATTCAAACATTTAAAACAAAAAATATCGAAGAGCTTGTGTGAAAAAGCAATAACGTGCTATACAAAACCCTCTTAGGGAGATAAACATTATGCTGGAACAAATTTCAAAGATACCTGTATTCATTTTGTGTGGAGGCCTAGGCACACGCATCAAAGAAGAAACCGAATTTAGACCTAAACCTATGGTGCCAATTGGACACTACCCAATTCTATGGCATGTCATGCACATTTATCGTCGCCATGGATTTCGACGATTTATCCTTTGCAGTGGATTTAAATCAGAAGTCATAAAATCGTATTTTTTAAATTACGCTTCTATGAACAGCGATTTTACAGTCGATCTTAAAAGTAATCACTTGACAGTGCACTCTATAGACCATAATGAAGATTGGGAAGTTACTGTTGCTTATACCGGAGAACATTCCATGACCGGAGAGCGTATAGCTATAGCTGCGCAAAAATATTTAGGCGATTCACCTCATGCTGCAATTACGTACGGAGATGGTCTAGCGAATGTCGACCTCAAAAAAGAATTCGCTTTCCATTTAAACCACGGTAAAACCGGCACAGTCCTCGGCGTCAACCCTCCATCTCGCTTTGGAGAGCTCAATCTAAATGGGAATACAGTGACGGAATTTGCTGAAAAGCCTGAATTTAAAAATAATTGGGTGAATGGAGGATACTTCTTCTTCAAACGCGAATTCTTTTCAAAGTATTTGAAAATCAATGCTCAAATGACCCTAGAAAAAGAACCTTTAATTGAACTTGCAAAGGACAATGAACTCAAGATGTATAAGCATCCCGGATTTTGGGCTTGCATGGACACACAACGAGACCGAGACACTCTGACTGACCTGTGGAATACAGGTCAAGCTCCGTGGGCTCCGAACTTTAATTTTTCTGCCATAGAAACCCCAGTTCCACATTTGGTGACCCAATGATCAATCTAGAAAATCATTATCGTGGAAAAACAGTCTTCATCACTGGGCATACAGGATTTAAAGGGACGTGGCTGGCACTGATGCTTTGTAAACTCGGAGCCAAAGTGGTAGGCTATGCCTTGCCTCCTGCTACCGAACCTAACCTTTTTGAGCTAACAGAACTTGCCGAAGATATTGTCCATATTGAAGGTGATATCCGTGATTACCCGAAGCTTAAGGAAGCTATATCGACACATCAACCCGACATCCTTTTTCATTTAGCTGCCCAGGCGATTGTTCTAGATAGCTATACGAACCCAAAAGAAACATTCGATATAAATGCCGGTGGCACAGTCAACGTTTTAGAGGCATTACGCGGTTCAAAAACCAAAGCTTGCATTATCGTCACCACAGACAAGTGCTACGAAAACAACAATTGGGTTTGGGGATATCGCGAAAATGATCAACTTGGGGGGAAAGATCCATATAGTGCGAGTAAAAGTATGGCAGAGCTGGCAACAGCGGCTTATAGAAGTTCATTTTTTAGTTATAATGATAAGGCTTCTCTTTTAGTGGCCTCTGTTCGTGCTGGAAATATCATTGGTGGCGGAGACTTTTCTCCGTTCCGGATTGTTCCCGATTGCATCAACGCCCTTGCGCAAGGCCAAGTCATTGAAGTGCGTAATCCTATCAGTGCAAGACCATGGCTTTACGTTTTGGATGCTTTGAATGGCTATCTACAACTCGGCAGCACTTTGTTACAAGGGGACACCACTAAAGCGGATGGCTGGAATTTTGGGCCTCACGAAAACAGAGCTATTACAGTGAAAGATCTGGTTCAAAAAACTATTGCAATCTGGGGTAGCGGAAGCTGGAAAGACACTTCTCGAGGCACTCATCGCAAAGAAATGCCTTTCTTGCGTTTAAACTGGGATAAAGCTGCTAACTTGTTAGATTGGGCTCCGCGTTTTAATTGGGAGCAGGCTCTAGAAGCAACTATCGAATGGTATCGTGCGCATCAGCAAGGCAATGAGATTCGTGCTCTTTGCGATCAATATATTGAAAATTTTAGCCAAGAAAAACAGCATGAAGTTTACTCCCGCACCTCTTGAAGGAGCTTATTTAATTGACGTTGAAGAATTAAAAGATGAACGTGGATTTTTCGCTCGTGTTTTCTGTAAAATCGACTTTGGTGCATTAGGCCTGGAAACAGATTTTGTGCAAGCGAACAATTCGCTAAGTGTGCATAAAGGCACTTTACGTGGCTTACATTATCAACTCCCCCCAATGCAAGAGACAAAACTCGTCCGTTGTATTCAAGGGTCTTGCTTTGATGTAATTCTTGACTTGCGCAAGGAATCTAACACCTTTGGGCAATACTTCGGAGCAGTCTTATCTGCTGAAAATCGCAGAATGATGTATGTGCCTAAGGGTTTTGCACATGGATTTCTTACACTGACCAAAAATACTGAACTGCTCTATTTTGTCTCACAACATTATTCTCCTCCACTAGAAAGGGGCATCCGCTGGAACGATCCTTCTTTTTCAATAACATGGCCGGAAGAACCTGTTGTGATTTCTGAACGCGATCGTCTTCACCCTGATTTTTCCTCATACAAGGACGAATAATATGAAAATATTATTCACTGGGGCAAGCTCTTTTTCAGGCATGTGGTTCATTGAGGAATTGGCTAATCGAGGTCATAAAGTTGTAGCGCTCTTTAGTACTCGCCTTGAGGATTATAAGGGTATTCGTTTACAACGCGTGAAACGCATAGAAAATTGCTGTACACCCATTTATAATTGCCGTTTCGGAACAAGCACGTGCCTTGATGCTATCGAAGCCTCAGGACCATTCGACCTTTTTTGCCATCATGCTGCCGATGTCACCAATTATAAAAGCCCCGACTTTGATTATGTTGAGGCTTTAAAATCCAACACTTTAAACATAAAAAAAGTTTTGGGAAAATTGAAGGAACAGCAATGCCGGAAGCTACTTCTCACCGGCTCTATATTTGAACAAAGAGAAGGTCTCTGTAGCGAACCATCGCAAGCGATTTCCCCTTATGGCCTTTCCAAAGGTCTTACTAGCGACGTTTTCGAATATTTTTCGTTGTTAGAAGGATTACACCTTGGAAAATTTGTTATCCCTAATCCTTTCGGTCCCTATGAGGAAGGAAGATATACGTCTTATTTAGCCAAATGCTGGTTACAAAAAACTAAAGCTGGGGTTGACTTCCCATTGTATATTAGAGATAATATACCTGTATCACTGTTAGCTAAATCGTACGCTACATTTGCAGAATCACTAATGGAAGAGGTGGGTTTCTCAAAATTTAGCCCAAGTTTTAAACCTGAAAAGCAAGCCTATTTCGTCGAACACTTTTCTAAAGAAATGCAGAAAAGATGGGGGCTTTCCTGTGAATACGAAGTGAAAAATCAGGTAAATTTCCCTGAGCCACGCGTACGAATTAACAGCGACTTAATTAACCCTTTGGATTATCATTGGAATGAATCTTCGGCATGGGATGAATTAGCAGACTTTTATCTCGCAACAAACTCTAAATAGAAGGTGGATGCTATGAGCAATTTTCAAGAGCCAAAAAAACTCACAATTGGCGTGGCAATCATCACCCACTCTGCACGCTACCATTTACCTCGATGCCTGCCTCCATTCCTCAACTCTCCATTAAAACCTCGGGTGCTTGTCATTAACTCGTCATCCCATGATGGTACCGTAGAAACAGCCAAAGCTTTAGGAGCTGAAACAGTAGTTATTCCGCGTCACGATTTCAATCATGGTGGCACGCGTGAATTTGCTAGAAAATATCTAGGCACTGACATTGTGGTGATGGTAACTCCAGATGCATATGCGGCACATGATGATTTGCTTGAACTTTTAGTTCAGCCAATTATTGACGGAAAATCTTCCATAGCTTATGCGAGACAATTGCCTCATGAAGGAGCCGATTTCTTTGAATCATTTTCACGGAATTTTAATTATCCTGAGGATAGCCATCTCAGAAGTTTAGATGATGCTAAAAAATATGGAGTCTACACTTTTTTCTGTTCAAATTCTTGTGCAGCCTATTTAAATAGTGCACTTGATGAGATTGGCGGCTTTGAATCCGTGTTGCTTGGCGAAGACACAGTCGCTGTGGCACGTTTACTACACCGGGGCCATCAAATTGCCTATGTTGCAGAGGCTAAAGTTCATCATTCCCATCGCTATACTTTGATACAAGAATTTAGACGCAGCTTTGATACAGGGTTAGCGCGCAAAGAATATCGTCATTTAATAGCTATTGGGGGAAAAGATAGCCTAAGAGGTGTTGTTTATACTAAAGAACTTTGTCGATATTTATGGGATAATAATCGCGCTCTTATACCTTATGCAGCATTACAAACTGGAGTTAAATGGCTAGGTTATCAGTTTGGGAAATATAGTGTTAAAGCCCCACTCTGGTTTAAACGCACCCTTAGTAGTCAAGATTTCTATTGGGCCTGATCGTTGCGTAGGGTGACTTTTTTTTCCTCTTTATCATTTTTCTGGGC
>JACDDG010000128.1 GCA_013817115.1 Parachlamydiaceae bacterium
ACTTTGGAAGAGTACCGTAAACTCTTGAGCACAAAAACGATCGAGCCTCTACAAGCTTTTGCGGTAGAATTAGGTACTAAAATTTTGCTTGCTGATGGATCAAGAATCACAGCGGGAACAAAAGTTGGAGAATGGGAACAACACAATATTCCTATTATTTGCGATCGCCCTGGTTATGTAAAATATGAAGATCTTGTTGAAGGAATTTCAACTGAACGCGATCTAAATAAACATACAGGCCAGACTGAGTTTATCGTTAAGCAGCATCGCGGTGAATTGCATCCTCAGATTTTGATCTACGAAGATGAAGCATGCTCAGAGCTAATTGGAACTTATCCTTTGCCGGCTAGTGCTATTATTTCTGTAGAAGAAGGTCAATATGCGTCAGCAGGCAAGCTTCTCGCTCGCTTGCCTCGTGGTGCAGCAATGAAAACTAAGGATATTACCGGTGGTCTACCGCGTGTAGCTGAGCTTTTTGAAGCACGCAAACCTCGAGATTCTGCAGAAATTGCTAAAATCGACGGTGTGGTCGACTTCCGTGGTGTTCAGAAAAACAAACGTATTGTGGTTGTTCGCGATGAAATTTCAGGCATGGAAGAGGAACACCTTATTCCTCATACCAAGCATCTTGTGGTCCAGCGTGGCGACCATGTGGTTAAAGGGCAGCAGCTTACAGGCGGCGTAGTCATACCTCATGAGATTCTAGAAATTTGCGGAGTTCGTGAACTTCAGAAATATCTGGTAAATCAGGTTCAAGAAGTTTATCGCCTCCAGGGTGTAGATATTAATGATAAGCACATTGAAATCATCGTCAGACAGATGTTGAAGAAAGTGCGCATTGTTGACCCGGGCGATACCAGCTTGCTTTATGGCGAGGAAGTAGATAAGAAAGAGTTCGAGCGTGAGAATAATAAAGTTGCAAAAGAGAGCGGAAAACCGGCTCAAGCACTACCGGTGCTGTTGGGCATTACTAAAGCCTCTCTAAGTACTGAATCATTTATCTCTGCGGCATCTTTCCAAGATACGACTCGAGTGTTGACTGAAGCTGCTTGCGCAGGAAAAACCGATTACCTTCTTGGATTTAAAGAGAACGTAATTATGGGACACATTATTCCTGGCGGAACAGGTTTCGGCCACCATAGAAAAGTTAAGAAATTTGTTGATCGTGAACTCGAAGAGGAATTAGTTTTTGATTTCGAAGACGAAAATGATGAAGATAAAAATGAAGAAAGTGGTGATGAGGCGACTTTAAGTGAAGGCCACGAAGCTTCCTAAGCATAGCTTTTGAAAACAAAAAAGCCCATCTATCTGGACGTTAAGTTTAGGTAGTTGGGGCTTTCTTGTTTCAAAGAATTAACCCGCAAAACGTATTGACAATTGTAGCATGTCATTGCAATGCCCTGCAGTCGTATCCTCCAACAAGCTCACGAAAGAACTGCCTTAAGTCCCAATGGGGACGGCCCTGTTTGTCATCCCGGATTAATACCCTTTGGATTTGTGGCAATGGCCTACAGATAGAAGATGGAAAAACTTAACGTCACTTAAGTGGTGAGCAAGCAGTTTCCCTAGATAAGTTAAGTTTACGATTGGACATAGGCCTTTGATGCGAATTATTACTCGCCCGTTCTACTTCAGTAGAGGAGGAGAGTAATAATTCGCATCAAAGGATGTCCAACTAAATCAGATTTTTCCTAATAGAAGTAAGATAACAAGAATAAGAAGAACAAGTCCAAGTCCTCCACTAGGTCCATATCCCCAGGAAGTACTATGTGGCCATGTTGGCAATGCGCCTAAAAGCAATAAAATCAAAATAACTATCAGAATTGTACCTAACATATTGTCTCCTTTACGTGAATTTAACTCTAACTTCAAAGTGCAAAAATAAAATTTATTTGTCGAGTTAAATTTATAAATGAGTCAAACTATGAGGTTTTTCAGGAAATGGACGTAGGGCGTGAGCCGGTTCCGAAGTCTTGATATAAAATTTCATTTTTAGCGTTCATTTGAAGGGTACATAAGGTATCCTTCAAATGTATCAATTACATCAAGCTTCGTAAAACTGTTCGAGTGTTAAACAATTTTGATAACGTCGGGAATTTGGATTTTGAGGGAAGAGCTGAGACATGTATTTGACAAAATCCAGTAAATGTGGCAAAGAATGTACAAATGGTCCAAATTTTTTAAATTCTTCGTATTCCCGGGGATTGTATTTCAAATTTTCTTTCAAGTCATCCCATAAAATTTCGTCCATCTCTACTTGTGGAGGTGGATTTTTCTTTAATGTCTTTTTTGCATTGCTTAATAAGGTGTCTGCTCTATGGTGGCAGCGGACCCCGACCCAGTCACTCATTTTACGAACTTCGTCATAATATTTACTAAATGTTTGTAAATCTGCATCTCGAGTCTTCTCGACAGCATTAAGTGTTGACAAATTCCAGTAAAAACGCTGCATATCTGAATCACCACCGAGACTTGAGCCTGTTCTAGGATTGAGAAAAGGGGCACTGTTAGAAAATATGGTAAATTTTTGCATGCGCTTGTTATTGTCTTTAATTGAAAAAATTGAATTCAATCGATCATTTAACTCCTCATGTGCTTTAATGAAGTTGCCTTTGAGAGCTTGGATAAAAATTGGTTCTAAAATGCGAGCATTTAATCGATAGGAATAGCGTTCATAAATTTTATAAATCGTAAAACCCAACAGGCCCAGAGAACTTGCGCTTAAAATTATTGTATATAGTGGTGAGATAACAGTCGTTGTTACGCATACTGTCGCTATATTTAAAATGGTAAGTGCCATTAAAAGTAAACAATTTTTGTCCAAAATATTCTTGTAGACATGTCCTCCCAGCAATCCTGTAGCTGCAATATGCTGGACTTCATAACAAAACGAACTATAATCTTCATTAAATTTTTCAGTGATGGACATAGGTGACATGATAACCCTTTTGTTTTTTTTATTTTTTTAGTTAAGTAAATTTATAGGGTATTCCTATTAAAATGAATTTTTCAGTAGTCAAAATTTAATTAAATCTAAATTTCGGTAATGCTGGTAAATTAATTGCTAGGGTGCAGAGTTTAAGTCTAGATGAGATGGCATTTTACAGCCACTTGAAAAATCAAAAATCGCACACTCTCGTAAAAATTAATGCAAAATAAAATTTCAATTTTCTCTTGAAAAGGGAACGGTCATTTGTTACAAGGAGAACTCATCTAAACATCCAAAAATGAGTGGCAACATGACGCGAATGATTTGTATTTTAGTGCAGTTTTTCCTCCTTTTAGGATCTACAAGATCATTTGCAGGGAATGTACCTCAGGAAGGGCTTCCATTATATTATTGGCAGCAAAAGGCTTTTGTCAATTTTGGAGATCACCTCTCTCTTAAAGTCGTAGAAAGAATTGTAAATGGCCCTGTGAATGTTCATCAAAATCATTCGTGGAATAACGTTAAGAAGTTATTAGCTATAGGATCGATACTTTCTTTCGGTAAAGATTATGATGTCATTTGGGGTTCTGGAATAAACGGCAAATTGCTTCTAAAGAAAGACTATGCTTTTTCACGCTTAGATGTGAGGGCGGTTCGCGGCCCTCTAACTAGAAGTTTTCTTTGGGAACAATTCCAAATCGAATCTCCTGACATTTATGGAGATCCTGCTCTTTTAATTCCCTATCTATTTCCAGAATTCGTAAGAAAGTCAAAACCAAATAATCGTTACATTTTTATTCCCCACTATTCAGAGAATAAGTTTTTTCCTAAAAGTGCGTTCCCTAACGTTGTCTATGCTACTGATCCTTGGGATGAAGTGATAGAAAAAATTCTAGATAGTGAATTTGTCATTTCTAGCTCACTGCACGGTATTATCGTTGCTGAAGCATTTGGTATCCCAGCGAGAATGCTTCGAATTACTGAAACAGAGCCTTTATTCAAATATCATGATTATTATTTAGGAACAAATCGAACAGTTTTTGAATATGCAACCTCGATAGAACAAGCACTTCAAATGGGTGGGGAAAAACCATTTGAATGTGACTTAAAACAATTGTATGAAGCTTTTCCATTCGAGTTTTGGCCTAATGTGAATTTTCAGCACCCAGTCATTTCTTCAGCAGGGGGACTAATTGAAAAATCCTAATTTTTTTAAATTTTGGTTGGCGTTGTTATCACTACAATTAGCCTTCTTTTTAAATCTCTCTGCATATCCAAATTTGGAGCAAATGTCACAGGATTTTTTTTTAGAAACAAAAAAAATTGATATTCCGGGTTATCCTACAGCTTTTAATCCCTCAGTTATTAGGTGGAATGATTCAATATTAATGAGTTTCCGTGCGCGAGATCCCCTCACAGGTTCTGCGCACATGGTAGGCTTTGTGTGGCTCGATGAAGATTTTAATCTTATTAGCGAAGCACAGCTGCTTGATGTAAGTGAAATAAATCCTTACCTTCCTGAAAGGTTGCAAGATGTGCGTTTAATCACTGCCAATGGTGAGCTCTATGCTATTTACAATAATGTTATTGGACCTGTTCAGCTTGAAATTCGAAGAATGTTTATCGCTAAACTATGCATCGATGGATCTCGATTTTACTTTGATAGCAATCATGCTTTACTAAATTTTGAGGGAGAGGGTAATTTTCTTCGTGAAAAAAATTGGACACCCTTTGAGTATTTAGGTAATATCTTGTTGGCTTATAGTCTTGAGCCACATCGGATATTACAGCCGCTACAGGGGACTTCATCCTGTAAAACGATTGCAAATAGCACGGCAGGGATAAAATGGGATTGGGGGCAATTGCGTGGGGGCACTCCGGGATTTCGTGAAGGAGATGAATACTTGGCCTTTTTTCATTCCTCCAAAGAGATGTCTAGTGTACATTCAGGAGGCAAAAAAATCTCACATTACTTTTTAGGTGCATATTTTTTTGCTGCAGAGCCGCCCTTTAATATTACTCGAATGAGTCCCGAACCAATTATTGCGAATGATTTCTATAGTGGTCCAAAATATCAAACGTGGAAGCCATTGCTAGCCATTTTTCCTTGTGGATATATCAGAGATAACAATTTTGTCTGGATAACCTATGGAAAACAGGATAATGAGGTCTGGGTTGTAAAACTTGATAAAAAAGGTCTTATGTCTAGCTTAATTAACTTTGCAGAATAAACTATACAGTTTACAAGCGCACTAGAAACTATTTTGGACAATAAATCAGCATAAACTCTCATTTCAATACAGGAGATAGAATGATACCATTTCAAATGTTTCTTTTTTTAGTCATCGTTATGTGCTCCCCACTGCACGCTCTTATAAATCTTGAGGAAAGAGCCCAGGAGCTTGTTTTAGAGTCCAAACAGATTTTTTTGGAGGAATATCCGGACGCATTTAACCCTTCGATCATCCGTTGGAATGGCTCGTTACTTCTAAGTTTTCGCGTAATTCCTGATCCCAATTATATATTCACATCTCATATTGGGTTGGTATGGCTAGATGAAAACTTTTCGCCCATAGGCTCCCCACAGTTGCTAAACACTCAAACGGAAACTTCCTTATTGCATTCAATTATACCATCCAGAGCAGAGGATGCACGGCTGATAGAGGTTGGAAATCGCTTATACCTTGTTTACAGTGACAATAAGAATTTATTGATTACTAGAGGAGGATTTAGAGTCTATATTGCAGAAGTGAAATATGATGGAGTAAATTTTACTATTCATAATTGCCAATGCCTGGATCAATTTGAGGGGGAAAGTTGGCTTAAAAGAGAAAAAAATTGGGTGCCTTTTGATTATCACGAGCAGCTGATGCTTGCTTATAGCCTTAATCCACATCTCATTTTACGACCATCAATGGTCAATGGTACTTGTAAAACTGTCTCTTCAACTAGTAACGAGATCAAATGGGAATGGGGGGATCTACGGGGTGGAACTTCGGGAGTTTTAGAGGGAAATGAATATCTTTCCTTCTTTCACTCGTCCATAGATATGCCTTCGGTGCAGTCAAACGGAAAAATAATTTCTCATTATTTTATGGGAGCTTATACATTTTCGTCAGAACCTCCCTTCAATATTACCCAAGTAAGTGTTGATCCAATAATTGGAAAAGGTTTTTATAGTGGAAAAGAGTATAAACCCTATTGGAAACCAATTAAAGCAATTTTTCCTTGTGGATTTATTAGTGATGAAAACCATATCTGGTTAGCTTACGGAAAGCAAGATCATGAGATTTGGATTACAAAACTTGATAAAAGTGCTCTTTTTAAAAGTCTCATCAAAGTTGAGTCAGTTGGAGATAGATAATGAGTATTAAGATTTTACTTGTTGACGTAGGTGGGGTGTTATTAACAAATGGATGGGATACGCCATTACGCAATTTGGTTGCTGCTCATTACTTGCTTGATCCGACAGAGATGCAGAAGCGCCATGAAGAAGTCTTTGATGATTTTGAATGTGGTAGATGCAGCTTTGATGAATATCTTCAGCATGTTGTATTCTTTAAGCTTCGTTCATTTACCTTAGCAGAGTTTAAGGAATTCGTATTTGCGCTGTCAAAGGAATATCCGAAAACTATAGTGCGAATAAAGGCTCTCAAGGACCATCATCAAGCCAAACTTGTTCTTCTAAGTAATGAAGGGCGTGAAATTGCGGAATATCGTTTTAATAAATTCAAATTCCATGATTATGTTGATTTTTCTATTGTTTCAGGCTTTGTCGGGTTTCGTAAACCTGATCCACGAATGTATCAATTGGCTTTAGACTTATGTCAAGAAGACCCGAAAAATATATTGTATATTGATGACAGAGCTCATTACTTTACAGTGGCTAAAACTTTTGGGTTACGTACTGCGCACGTTGACTCGACTTTGTGGATTTTTTTTTGAAAAAAAAAAGCAAATCTGGCACAGTAATCTTTTTTCCAACGACGAATCAAAGGTTATATATGCCAGACTTGCAATCTTC
>JACDDG010000129.1 GCA_013817115.1 Parachlamydiaceae bacterium
AAAAGATCTCTCCTCTAAAAAATCAATTGAAAGGAAATGCTTCCAAGCACTTATATCATCACAGTATCGGGAAAATATTTTGAAAAATTTTTTATAATGCGTTTGCCCTGCCAAAAACGGGCTTCACTTTGATCAATTGCACATGTGATCAAAGGGGATTCTTCCTCATTACTTCCTGCAGGACCTTGGATGACTAACAGTTCAAGCATTTGTTTTTTAGAGCACGGTTCAGCCAAAAAGCCATCAGCAAGAATGCCTTGTAAATTGTTTGACCAATGCATCGCTCCACCAAAAGCATCACCAAAAGCATTCGCAATGCAAGATACACTTTTGCTTTTAGCTTTGGCAAGTGCAGCTTCGACAGCGTAAATTTCGATTTGTTGATTGTTTGAATTATTCTCTTTTAAAGCTTCCCACCAATCAAGTGAACCAAAATAATCGATTTCTTTATCCCAAATTGTTGAATCTTTACGAAGTTTTGTGTCGGAAGAAGAACCTTCTTGAGAGCAAATATCAATTTGCAAATCCTGATTTTGTTCTTTTTCTTGATTCTGATTCCGTTCGACATTTTGATTGCTCGAGACTTCTTTATTTTGCGATTGATGTTGAGAAACTTGCAATGAAACGTGTTGCGACATTCCTAAATCATTAGTTCTTGAGATTAGCTTTCCGTTTTTCTTATAGAGCTTAATCTTTTCTGGAAAAGTGCTTCCTTTCCCAATCTTCATTAACTCATTCCAAATAGTTTCCTTTTCAACTTGATTGAAAGCAAAAGAGGTGATTACAATTTTGAATTTTTGTCGACGTATTTCTTGGAGAGCAACCATTGAATCAGTCTCAACTTCAGGATCTCCATAATAGCAAGGATCTTCATCGCTAGAAGTTACAAATAGAGAAGAAAATTCCCGGAAGTAACCTAACATCACAAAGGCGTCTTTAGCGTTCAGCATTAGATCATAAACAGCCGTTCGAATTACATCTTCAACTTGTTGTACGGCAGAAGGAAAGATTCCTTCTTCTTCATTTAAAGCCTTGTTTTTGGTCGTGAAAGAAACAACATCGCGAATAGTGAGTTTGCCGTTAGACTTTATTACCTCCTTTGCTGCTTTACCGACCAATAGAGAGATATCTTGCTGAGCTGTCTTGATGCCACGCATCCGCCAACTACCTTGTGCAAAGTCTTTTAAATCGATTTTTTCATTTAAAGTAACTTCACCCCCTGCTCCGATAGCTTGGGGGATATCTGCCCCGAAAGTATGACTTTGGTCAAAGTAAGTGATTCGTTTTTCAGGCGGGATGGAGCTGGAGGCAAGAGAAACAGCACTTTTGCCATATTCTTTAAGCATTAATTCGTTGTCAAAATTAAAAAAGACGACCGCCTGTATGTCAGGACGAGATTTTGCAATATGTTGTAGAATCATACTTGCGACGAATTCATTGCTCATGCCATACAGTAGAGAGCCGCTATCGATGAGAGCTTTTTTTGTAGAATTCGCATTAAATTGGGACCGTAGGATTTCTAACAGAACTTCCTGTGGAGACCTGTTTTCAAGCTCTTTAATTTTATCCCTGCTGCAGGTACGACAAATATGATCGACAAATTCTCCAGCTGTACCTGGATCCCAAAAAATCTTAGTGCCTGTAGGACAAATTTCTTCAGCATTTGGCGTGGCGGTTGCCGCATAGAATGATGAAAAAAGAGAAGCGAAATTCTGAGAATTGCAGGACATATTTTCCGTGAAATACTCGACCTTAGGAATGGAAAAAACACGCGCATAGCTCATCCTAGGAGCATACCCAGTGTTCAAAATTTTTGCTAAATTGCTCCATGAAAAGTTATCATGTAAAACTTCATTTAACTTAATTTTCCCTTCTGTCCAATTTTCAAATAAACGTGCAGTGGGTGTTTCATCAAAAGGTTTTCCATCTTTTTTAGATTTATCCTTAGCCCTCTGATGCATATGCAAAGCCAACTTCTCTGCTTCAGAAAAATATAATGGCTTATGCAAATGAGCCATGAACGTTTTAAGAATTGCTTCATAGGGGTTTTTAAAAGTTGAATTTTCAATGGGTGTATCTTTACTGCTATAAGGCTGAGCATAGCCACTCTCATTGCCTTTTATTCCGAAATGTACATTAATTTTTTTCTGCAATGCATCCGGTAGGAATTTATTAAGCACACCGACTGCCAAGCCAATTTCACTGTAGTGAGGATGCTCAAGTACAAATTGTGGAATTGCGGTTAGTTTTCCACAAAGATAGTCGACAAAAACTTGTTGTTGTTCAGGCAAAATACCAAATGGACGGTAATGAAAAAGTTTTTTGGCTATGAGGGGCTTAAGAATCTCATGATATTTTTCAGAACTACAAAGTGTCTGGTCGTTATTTTCAAGTTCGATGCTTTTCTTGACTTCGGGAATAGCAACCAAAAGGCGCATGCATTCGGAGATCACGTTGACGTAGCTTTTCTTCACGCTCTTTTTCTCGCCAAGAGGGTGATTGAGTTCATCATTGTAGCGCAGTAAGCGGTGGGCCTCGTCTATATTAGCGCGCACTTTTTTGCGAATGAAGCCTAAGACCTGCATGTAGGCCCATAAAATGTTTTCATTGATAGGATTTATGTCATTAGTAGCTTTATGAGCCTCTTCAATGAACAGTAATTGAAGAGCTTGGAAATCTTTTTTGCAGGCATTGAGACTCTCTTTAAAATCTAACGACCGCATTAACAAACGCTGTAATCCCCATAGCTGCCCTTCATTCAAAGGAGTTTCCCTACTAAATTTCAATCCATTAGCTAATTGTCCAACGACTTTGATCGAACGAGAACTTAAATCTTTAATGTTTTCCGTTGCTAATGCATCCGGAAAAAAGTTAGCAATCACTTGGGATCCATTTGAGCCAAAAAAACTTATCATAGGATTACCAAAGGCGGTTTTACCGCTTCCCATAATAAGCTCTAAAATTGAGCGCGGGTCGTTTCCAAGCAACATCTGCTGCAGTTGTTTAACCTGTTTGTCCCACAGCATCATTCCTGTACCATATTCAAAGGCTAAATAACCTCTTAATAGTCTTGTGGGTATCGCATTAGAAAATGAATAGGCTCGTTTACGTGACAGTTCAAAGGAAAGTTGTTTAAGACGAATTTTAAGGTCTAGAGTAGTCTCAGGAGATAGAACCTTCTCTGAATCGCAAAGATGAATCGGATTGATTTTCAATTGAATTTCGAGAGCTCTATTGACTTGCTGCAAGCGAGTTGCTTGTATTAGATAGCGATAGAGTTGTAGCTTCACTGCAGGCAGTTGAGACTCCTCACAGGAGCCACAACGCATGATCTCAGAGTCATCGTTTTTGACAAAGGCCATAATGAGGGCATTAAATTTCGATTCTGTTGTCAAATAATTATCACTCGCCACCTTAAAAGAACGTTCCTTGATACATCTAGCAATGGCGTTTTCATCGGATAGTGTTGCCCTAATGGCTGATTGTGTCGGTTGTAATAATTTTTCTCTTAATGTATTTAGATTCTTCTGCAATTGCTTTTTCGATTTCTCGAGTTCAAATTTAAGTTGATAGAAACTTTCGAGATCATTTAGTTCTTCAGAAATAATTTCAGGCAATGGTCTTGCATAAAAATCGTCCATGCTTTGATTGAGCTCGGCAAAGGCCTTTTTAACAATCGGATTATCCGAAGGGCATGCAAACGGAGGAATTTTATCAATTTCATCGCGATTAGTTTTTGGAGTTTTGAAAAGGGTCTTGATAAGTAGTTGAAAAGGTTTAGCTAACAAAGTATCGTCAGCATCTAAATGAGCAAGCCATTCATTGGGCAAAGGAAGTTCAACTTTTTGATTTTTTTCATCAAAAGCTAGTTTATCGGCTTTAGCTTGAATTTTTTTCGTTTCGATTTGCTCATATCTTCGCGAGAGAGCATCGTAGGTTTGATAGCCTTTATAAGCAGCTACACCGAGGTTGCCGGCAATTTTAATGGAATTTGGAATCGACACACCCCAGTAAGCAGGAAGATAGGACATCGCTCCCATGAATAACACAGAAGATGCTTGATTCTGAGCAAACGATAAAACAGCGTCTTTGATAGTTGGAAGAGCGGATGCGATCGAATATGCTCTTTCAATTTTTGAGTGAAAGGTTTCTATTTCCTTAAGATCCAAGCAAATATATTTCTTACTCAAACTATTTAATTCTAAATTGAGAATGGCTGTAGAACTTCTCTTCTCAGAAACAAGAGACACTTCATTTTCTGAAATGTTATTTTTGAGTTCTAACCTTTTTGCAATAATCTCCTCAGCAAGTTGATTATAACTTGAGAGAACTATTTCATAATTTTGAGGGTTAGGAAAAGGCGCTAGATTGCTGGCCTCTGCAGCACAACGCAATATGTCGAGTAATTTTTTCTCTCTGGGGTCTTTACCCTGTGCCAAGAGCAGTGATTTTTTAAAGGCTTTGGCGCGTGTCAAGAAGGTATTACAGTTTTTTTGATCATTATAAATCGCTTTTGGCGGCTTTTCAAGTGCTAATTGGTAGTAGGACAAGAAATGCGAACTCAGTATGTTAGAAGAAAGTTCCTCGAATTTTAAAGGAACCCTTTCCCACTCAGAGCTTATTCTAATAGCAAGAGATTTATTATAGGCGTGCATTATTTCAGAGTCTGGGTTGTCGTCGTCATCGAATACTAGCCTATTCCAATGTTGATCTTCACTTACAAGTTCAGAAAGCTGTGAGTTATTTGAAAGCAAAGCAAGCAGTTGTTTGACGGCACTTTCTTGCATACCAGGCATTGCGTTAGAAGCTAAATTTTCTGATGAGTAGGATACAGTCGTTTTATTGGCATTTAAGCCGCTTGTATTTAGAAAAGATTCTTGTAATATTTCCTGAGTAAAAGAAGAAAATTTAGTTTTAAACTCGTCTTTAGAAGCGTATTTGTGTTTTAAAAAAGCATATCTCTGAGAAATTTCATGCGGCATGAGGAGTGTTTCTGAGAGTTGTTCTAATCCAATAATGTCCAAAATTTTCTTAAAATTAGGGTTAGAAATAGCTTCCAATTTTTCGTTATTTAAAATGAGTTTTTTCCCATTTTCTGCAATGGCGTGCAAGATAAATAGTTCTTGGTATTCATCTAAAGGCAAATGAGGTAAACTAGTTGGATTTTTAAAATTTTTGTAAATGTTAACTTGCATTGTAAACCAAGCTAGGAAAGTCGCACTGGGGCTTTCCGGTTCCGCTTTTTTAGATTCGAGTTGAATGAGGACATTTTCTTCTTTAATCGCGGTTAATCGCAAGGCAATGCGTAAGACAGTTGGGTTGTCGATCACCATCGCAGCGGTTTCAATATATTGTATTAAGCTGAAAACCTCAGGAGGGAAACGTTTTCTTTTACCACTCCCTTCAAATAGCGTTAAATAATGGGCAATATCTGACCATTGACCTTTGGCAATTAAGTATAAAAGCAAGTGTAATAGAGCTGTAGGCTCATCGCTTATTAGACGCCCATGATCATCTAAGGAATAGACGTAGTGAGAAGAGGATTTTACATTAATAAGTTTTTCAATGGATGCAATTGAATTGATCATCATTTTATTGAGGCTAGAATCCATCAAGTGGGAAGTCGTTAAACCTGTCCCACTCTTCATTAACCATGAAGCTGTAGCTGTCAATAAAATGCTTTTTGTGAGGATAATTCGATTTTGCTGTTGAGCATTCTCTAAAAGTAAATAGCTGGTAAGGTTATTGAGAGCTGGAATCTTGTTCGCGGGACGTTGCTCTTCAGCAATATAAAAAGTCGGAGCATAATCTAAACTGACAGCACGTTTTTTGCCTTCAATTTCTTGAATGTTAAAGGATATATTGAGAGCTGTAAACACAATGCGGTCAAGGGCGTAAGGGGCACGAGATGAGCGAAAAGCGGCGATAGTGGAAATTGGTTGAAACCAAGCTAATAGCGCAAGTCCGTGAGAATTTTGGGTTAAGTCAATTTTTAATTCAGTATTTACTGTTACGTCAGAATAAGTTTCCTTATTTAGCTTATTCAATAACTGCATGTCAACAACTTCCCCATTATTAAGCGTCAGGAGTTCTCTATATTTAGTGGAGTTCTCTTCTAGCCAATAAGTCACTTTGACCGCATCATCAATTGATGAGTCACCAGATGTCACCCATCTGTAACTTTTAGAATCATGCCATTTAAGAAAGATAAGGTCCAGATGTTCATTTTGGCCAGTTTGTTTGGTTTCGATGGTCATATCTTGGCCTCTTACACGATATCCATGTGTTATAACAAAGAAATCTTTTGGAGTGTTACCAAATATGTCTGGGAGTATTTTTTTGATGTGGCCTTCAACATCCTTATCAAATCTATATTCTAGTGTTGAAGCAAGATCGACATTTAACTTAAAAATTCCACAATGAAAATTAGGGTATTTTCCACCCCATGACCCAACTTTTGACTTTGGGAGAAGTTTTTTCTTCCATGCCAAGGCATTCAGGACTTCATTTCGAATGTCTAAATTGGAGTTAAGTGTATCTGCAATTGTCGAAATCCACTTATGGGTAAGATCAAAGGATTTGTTTTTAATGAATTGGAATCGTAGAGCCTGAATTGTATTGTGGCAAGCTTTCTTCCTTGTTTCCAATGAGGCGGTACTTGGATCTATGAAATACTGAACCTGATTTAAGAGAGTATATACAGAGTGATATATAATTTTGTCTATAGCTCTTTGCAAATGACGTGATCGATTTTTTAGGTGCAATTATCTCACTGAATGTTCAAAAAAGAGGTTTCCAGCCCATTGTTTTCATCGAGCAGGGCATCTTCTAGCCAAAATTTATCTTCA
>JACDDG010000130.1:0-4404 GCA_013817115.1 Parachlamydiaceae bacterium
GAAACTTTCGGTCACCAGATCGACGGCTAAAGCCGTCTATCTGGTGATCGAAAGTTTCCGCGGTAAAGGTGAACAAGCCCGAAATTTAAGTGGGAAAGGATATATTGAAACAGGAAATTCTATTGAACTTTACGAAGAAGCCCCTGAAATAGTGGCGAAATTAACTGATTTGATTGAAGAGACAACAAAAAA
Organism: Parachlamydiaceae bacterium; assembly: GCA_013817115.1. Taxonomy (GTDB): domain Bacteria; phylum Chlamydiota; class Chlamydiia; order Chlamydiales; family Parachlamydiaceae; genus JACCRY01. The sequence continues at coordinate 193 of JACDDG010000130.1, forward strand.
CAAGCCAAAGGAATCTAATCAATTAATAACTGAAGATGAGTTGGATTTTTTAGATTCTGTATCGGAAAATAATTCTAAAGAAGATAGCCTTAGCCTTAAATTACTTGAAAAGACAATTAATTTTAGAGTTAGAGTCTATAATGGCGTTGAGAATTTGGAAGTGTTAAGAGAATCCGATGTTATAAAAAATAACCCTTTTCTAAGCGGTGATCTTTACAATTTGCAACTTCTTTTACATAAAATGGCAAATGGTATGCCTTTAAGCGGAGATGAGGCTATAATCGTTTTAAAATTAAAGTCAAAATTGGAAAAACTTTTTCTATAAAAAAAATAAAAATATGCTTTCACGTGGAAATTTGCTAAGCAATAATTGAAGTTGTGTTTACTTCTTACCGGTTAATTTCAGTTTATTAAATTTTTGAAACTCAATATTTTTGAGGTCTAGAACTGATTACGTCTTGCAGGGAAGTGCCGATCCCTTTACTATAAGCTTTGTGTACTTTCGTCAACCAGTTTTGTGGATGACGAGAGTACACAATTGAGGTTTGAAGGGAGAAATCAGGTTGGGCAACAAAAATTTGAATTTGAATAAATTGAATCGTAAATCAAGCATGCTCATTCTTAAAAGAATGGCTCAGCAAAGTCAGCATAACCTTCCTAGTAGGCAAAGCTTAGCTAGGCAAAAGCCAGAAATATTCGAGAAATTTAACAAGATATTGCGCAGTTTTAATATTAAGAAAACTATGCCTACTTCTGAAACCTCGCAATCCATTGCAACTTCTGCCAATCTCGAAAAAATGTCCACATTGCTTAAAGAAAAAGACAAGCGTATAGCTGAGCTGCTGCAATACGAATACGGCGCTAAAAAGGCCATCGAGCAGAAAAATTGGCAGCAAGAAGCGCTCGAAACAGAAAAACAACAAGTGAAAAGCCTTGAAAAAGAAAATGAGAGCCAACGTTTAGCCCTTGTAGAGAGTCGTCAGCATGCTCTTCAGCTCGAAAGAGCTATGCAGTTTTTGCAAAATCGCATCGATGAATTGATTGCCGATAAAACTGAAATGACTGAAAAATCTGAGGGATTAAAAGAAAGTCTAGCTGTCATTTCTAGGAATAATGAGGAACTAAATCTACATTCTCAACAGCTAGAGAGTAAGCTTTCCGACGAAATCCGCGAAAAAATAGAATTCGAGAAAGAAATATATGCTCTGTACAAGCAATTTAATGTATTGAAAGATTCGATCGAATCCAACAAACAGGCTTTATTATCGCAACATAAAGCAACTGAAGATGCCCAAGATGCCTTCAGAAATGCAGAACGACTCAATCACGAACTTAAAGCTTCTCTTAACGCTTGTAAAGATGACGTTGCCGGTATCAAGCAGCACCTAACTCAAGGATTACGGGATGCTAAAGAACTGGAAAATCGTTATGCAGAAGCTGTCGCAGAAAGGGTTGAAACCCTTAAGGCGTTGCATCAGCATCGAAGAGAGCATGATAGACAGCACCTTGAGCTGTTAGATGTTAATGAAAGGCTCGGAGCTAGTTTAGTCCGCGAGAAGGAAGAACGTTCATCTTTTAATGAAAAAATCTCATATTTGAGCAATTTTCTCGTTAAAACTGAATCCAAACTTAGATTGAGTTTGTCTAAAGAGGAGCAACTGCTTGAAAAACTAGATCTTGCTCAGATTGAAAATGATCTTCACGAAAGTCAGATTTCAGGTCTAGAAGCGATAAAAGCTCAGTTAGAGAAAGATCAAGATGCACATCAAGGAGAACTTCAACACTTCGAAGAGCAATTACATCAAGCTAGCCAAGACATAGCCCTACTTCACAATGCTAACGACCAATTACAGCAAGAAATCATCGCTGTAACTGTTCAGAGTGAAGACAAGCAGCTTCAATTGGATGAAGCGCAGCAACATTTAGCTAAAAAAGTACGCGAATCCGCTCTACTTAATGAAAAAATTGAAGAATTTTTACTGCGAGATATAGAAGCCAGAAATGTTCATGAGGCTTTACAGCAAGCTAATACTCTTCTCCAAAATGATTTGCAGAATAAAGAGAAAAAAATTAAAGAAGGCATTGAGAAGGTAAGTTCTCAAGAAAAAGAAATTCTTAGGTGGGAGGATAAATGGCGCGAAACAAATCAATCTCGGCAAATTCTTGAAGAAAAAATTCAGGATCTTGAAAAAATTGAACAACGACATACACAATTGCAAAATTTACTCTTAGGTTTTGGAAGCGGATCACCTGCTTCAGTTACTGCAGGTATTCATGATCCTAGTCAACTAAGATCGAGCACTCCAAGCGTACTTCCGTTGGAAACCAGACTAAAAATCGCTGAAATTGAAAGCACCTCAGAACAAACCATTCGGCGTCATCCTCGACTGCAATTTGGGGTTCCTGCAGAGGATGATGTGAAAGAAGAAATTGCTGATGTTAACACCGGGAATGCAAATCAAAATGCAAACGCTTATCCAAATCTCTTTGATATTCCTCAGATGAAAACGCCTCCGAAACAAAATCTCTTTGATTGAGAACCCATGTCTAATCGTGAAAAGTTTAAAGATGAAAAAATTATCATAGGGATCGATCCCGGCACGCTTGTGACGGGTTATGGAATCATTTCTGTAATAAATGGTTCGAGTACACCTCTCGATTACGGATGTATCTGTCCTCCTGTCAAAATGAAATTATCTGAAAGATATTTGATCATCTTCAATGCGTTAGAAACTCTTTTAGAAAGATACCGACCAGATGCTTTGGCAGTCGAATCGCAGTTTTTTGGCTGCAATGCCCAGAGCGCTTTAAAATTAGGGCAAGCGCGTGGTATTGTAATGGTTGTTGCTAAAAGATTAGGCATTGCCATTTACGAGTACACTCCAACCAGTGTGAAAAAAGCTGTTGGACGAGGAAATGCCTCTAAAACTCAGGTGCAAGAGCTAGTAAAGCTTTTGCTCGGATTACAAGTTCTGCCAGAGCCATTTGATGCTGCCGACGCACTTGCCGTGGCCCTTTGCCATTCCAATGCTGTGCGATATAGTCAATTTTTTGATAAAGAAATTTAGATACAAAAGTCATTAATATGTTTGCTTTTTTTCGTGGAATTTTAGTAGAAGCTTCACCGCTTCATTGCATCATCGACGTGAGAGGTGTCGGATATAAGTTATTCGTTCCCACTAGTGCCTTAGCGCAGTTACCAGCCATAGGCAATGAGGTACTTGTGTACAGCTCGTTTGTTGTGCGGGAGATGTCTCAGGCTCTTTATGGTTTTTTGACTGCACAAGACCGAGATTTTTTCGAGATACTTATTGGGGTGACAGGTGTTGGTCCTAAGATGGCTTTAGGATTGATTGGGCATCTTTCATTGCGAGGATTGCAACAGGCTATAGTGGCAGGCGATTATATTGTGTTATGCAAAATTCCTGGAGTTGGTAAAAAGACAGCTGAGAGGCTTGTTGTGGAAATGCGTGATAAATTAAAAGGAATTGCTCCCCCTGATACGTCACCATTTGCGATTCAGTTGCCAAAGCAGCAGGTTGTGGCAGACGCAATGAGTGCATTAATAAACCTTGGATATAATCAGGCTACAGCTCAAAAGGCACTTAAGCGAAGTATGGATTCGCTTCCTGAAGATGTCGATTTGGCTGTATTAATTACAACAGCCCTTAAGAACGTGTAGAAGGAAATATTGCGGAGACTTAGGTAAAACATTTAAATGCTTATCTAGAATTCCACATAATGCATTAAAAAAGTCTTAAATGCTATCTCAAACATATTCTCTTGAGTTCCTCACGCATGCTTATAAACCGATTTGCTCCGGGTTATGTACCTGGATCAAATCATGGTAACCATCGTAAATCGAGCTAACATGCCCCAAATGCGTCAAAATCTCTAAACAAAGTGTCAACAAAAAGAAGCAAAACACAGCGACCAACAATACTTTCCCGCCCGGTACACGATAACCCGTTAGTCCCATCTTGTATCTTCCTATCCAAACCATCATAACGGGAATCATACCATTTAAGATCGAATCTCCAAATCCCCCAGACATGTCAAGGGCATGCAAGAACACGCGTTCAAATTGGGTGGAAAAAATAAGCGTAGGGACAATAATCAATAACCCTAGGAGTATTTTACCCCATCCTTCTTTTTTGATTTTTAAACCGTCTGCTAAAAAGTCAAATAGACCAAAAGCGATTCCAATAAAAG
>JACDDG010000130.1:4414-6833 GCA_013817115.1 Parachlamydiaceae bacterium
AATAAAAGATGTGATGATCGCAAAAAAAGCAAAATATTCCGCGATAAATGAAACATACGCACCGTCAACATGGTCCTTCAAGAATTGGGCTGTGGGTTCGCCACTATCAAGAACTGCCGCCAAACCATTTGTACCTTCAACTGGTACAATTCCTAAAATCAAGCTTTGCCAGATCCCGTAAACAACAAATGCAATAAATGTTCCACCAATAATTGCCCATCGGAGTCCTGACGCATTGCGTTTTAAATAGGGTGTTAAACTAGGAACCATTGTTTGAAAGCTAAATGAAGTCAATAGCAAGGGGACTGCCATAATGGCGCTTGACCAGCGTCTATTTAATAAAAGTTCTGGTTTGATTTCAGGAATTCCAATAATGACTAATCCGATGTAAGCTGAAATCATAGCAATAAATAATATAGTGTTTACTCTCCCGATAGTACGGCTTCCTAAATCGACAATTCCTCCGAAGAGCAATATAAAAATAACTGCGCCCCAATCTTTAGAAACCTGCCAACCCAAAGTAGATTCAAAAAAATGACTGATTTGCACTCCTCCGCCGGCAGTGTAAGCCACAATCGAAGCATAGCAGATAAAAAGATACATAACCCAACTCACAGCTTTGCCATATGGTCCAAGAAAGCGAGACGACATACTAATGACATGCGCCCCCTCTTCCATCCAAAGATTAGCCTCGAGCAATAGAAGAGCAGATGTCGTCATTGCAATCCAACAGATTGCCATCGCAAGAATAGATGGGAAAAATCCACTTATACCGGTTGCAATAGGTAGTGCTAGCATTCCCCCGCCGATGCAGGTGCCTCCAACCAGAAACATGGCAGAGATTACGCTTCCCTTTGAAATGGGTTCTTCTGAGCTCAAAATGACCTCCATAATAAGAGTAATATGGTAATAATTGAAGTGGTAACTTAAAGAAGAGCTTAACTCAAAAAAAGCTTCATCGCAATGGGTATTTAGTTACTCAGGATAAAAAATCTGTTGCAGGAAAAGGCCGTGCGCAGGGGCTGAAACTCCGGCAAGCTTACGGTCTTGTGCTTTCAAAATATATTCTAAATCTTTAGTGCTGATTTTTCCCAGACCGACATCGATCAAAGTTCCTACGATGTTCCTGACCATGCGGTAAAGAAAACTGTCTCCTCTTAGAATGAAACAAAAGCGATTTTCTTCATGTTCATCCATGGGAATCCGTTCAATAGAAAAAATTTCCCGGAGATAGTGTTCGTAGCGATGTGAGGGTTTATGATTGCAAAACGAAGAGAAATCGTGTTTACCGCACAAAATACGCATTCCTTTATCAATATCTTTAAAATTTAGATCTTCGTAAACGTGCCAAGAATAAAGTCGATGGAATGGCGATTGAATTTGTTCATTGCAGATGTAGTAGCGATATTCTTTTTCAATAGCATCCAGACTAGGATGAAAAGTATCCGGAGCGCGTACAAGTTGCGTCGCAAAAATGTCTGTAGGTAGCAGGCGATTAAGGCTGTAAAGGAGTTTAGTTAAGTCGACTTCTTTAGGAGCTAAAAAATTTACCACTTGACCCTTAGCGTGGACTCCGGCATCAGTTCGGCTAGCAGCTTGCAAGGTAATAGGGTGCTGATAGATGCGCGATAAAATTTTTTCAATGACTTCTTCGACAGTTTTGCCGTCGGAGCCCTTTTGCCATCCTTGATAACGGGTGCCATCATAGGAAATATTGAATCGAATATTTTTAATCTTTACTTGTTCATGCATAGTTCTAAGTGGTTTATAATTATTTTTATAATGGGTTGTAGTTATAATCTGTACATCACAGGATTGGTCTTAACCGGTGAATTTACCTGCTGAATTTTAAAGTAATCGATGTCGTTTATTAAGCCGGAATAAATTCCCAAAAGCGTTCCAAAAATTATGGTGGCATAGAAAGCAATAAATCGTGAGACCACTAACGCGATTGAAAGTACAAGTAGGAAGCTGGGGTGATCTTCATTAAAAGTAATAATACGATGATTAAGCTGAAGAAAATTTATTTCGTTAAATTTTTTTACAATAATGATCATGACTACTGTAGTAATAAGCTGAGCAATGCCCCCGATGGCAAGTGGAATATTGAGTGGGGATTTCAAAATTTTGCATGCTGCTGATGCAGCCAAAAGACCTGAATTGCGTAGGGCTAACGTCGTGTAGCCTGAACTGAAAGTAAAATTTTTTGTTGTCATGTGATGGTCAAATTGTTGATTTTAGCGTTGATTGAGGTAGGGTTATGTAACCAGCAAAAATTTACCATAGTGCTTGATTAAAAAAAAGAAACTAGTACATAGTAAAGTAATTATTGATGGCCTAGGCTGATTGAAAGCTCCCGCGGTTGAAAAATCGAAAGTGATCCAATATTATAATATTGGGTCACTTTCGATCTTTCAAC
>JACDDG010000131.1 GCA_013817115.1 Parachlamydiaceae bacterium
GTTCTATCCCCCGGTAGGGGGAACTGTTAATAGCCCCGGGTGCAGCGATAGCGGAACCCGGGGTTCGGATCATTGCAAAACGTGCGCCCCGGTAGGGTCGCGAGATAGCTACCAAACTCCGCTTTTTGCTTGATGCGGGTGAGGCGATACCCTCGGTTATTATAAGTCAACCCTTCAGCAGGAATTATTGATACCGTCATTTGCTAGTTGCTTTACTTCAATATATATCCTTTAACTTCCAAGGCAGTGTTTTAGGGAAATCCGGCTTGATTTTACTTGTAAATTCCAACAAAGCCTTTTCACGTGCTATCTCATACGCGCTTTCAAGAACACGATTTAATTTTTTTTTTTAAACTCGGGCTGTCCTCTAATAAAAGCCTAATTTCAATCTTAGAATTTTCAATGGAAGTCATCCATGAATTTGAATTTTCCTGCCAACCAGGGGCATAATTAATTTTCAATAAATGCTGAAGTATAATAATGAGATAACTTTTCAAAGCCCTTTTGTCAGATTTTCCCAAAGATTCAATCTCCTCTCTCAAATGCTCTATATCTAAATTTTCATATTTGCCTTCTTTCAATAATTCTGCCTGCTCTTCTGTCCATTTATAAAAATCTTTTTCGTAAAGAGAATCATCGGCTAAATTTGTATGAACTACAAGTGATCTTTTTTGTGGCACAGTACGAATAGTGCTATTTGAATCTATCCTCTTAGTATTTTTTTTATTTTATTTAACATTTTCCCACCTTTTATACGCATAGTACATTTTCGTATTTGAGATTGTCAAGACGTGTAATCCCTCCAGCTCCTTCAGCATTAAGGCCACGCAAAAACACATAAAAGACTCCCCCAAACAGCTCCTCAAATGGACGGCCATCTATTAACTTTAGATAACGTTCTAGCGCTTCCTTATAGATCCTTGCCTGCAAATGATAATCGTGATTGCGCATTGCTTGCTGCATAGAAGATTCACTATAATGACTTTCATCAGGGCCTAGCCAATTACTCTTCCAATCTAAAATGCAAAACTTACCGTCAAACTCAAAAATTAAATCGATCACTCCTTTTAAAAATCCAGGTCGATCCTCAAATTCTGAATGAAACGATTGAGTCGCTGCATATAAAAACTCATGCTCTCTATAGCATCGGTCGTCTGAAAGATCATTTAAAGAAAAAGAAGTTGCTCCAATAGATAAAGGTGCTGTTAATGCATCATATAAAATGTCTGCAATCACTTCTCTCCAAACCTTAAAAGATGTTCTCGCAATATTTTTATCCACAAAAGCAAGTAGCTGAATACTACGCTTGCCATAGGAGGCCAAATTAAACGGTATTAATTCTAAAAGAGTATGTAGCAATGTCCCTGTAGAACTCCCTGCAGGCAAAGTATGCGCCGATTTATCAGAAAAATTGTAATCACTAGGGGGTCGCACATCGCCAAAAACCGGCACAACTGATTGGGTATGCTGAGTTTGTGAAGATCTTTTGGATAACGCAGTAAAAGAATGCATATAATAGGGTGCGCCCGGAATTACAGCTAATTGTACTCCTCGCAAAATCAATTCGCTTTCGACAGAGAGCAAACTATTCCCTTTCACCCACTTCTGAATCTCATCTGGACCTGAGAGGGTGATGGCAAATTCCTTCCTAAGCTTACGGATCATTTCAAATGAAGTCTCTGAATTCAAAAGAGGTATACGCGCATAGAGTTCTTCAAAAGGAATTTGAGGTTGACCCATCATAGCCAAATACAATTCCATCGGCGAGGCAACTCCTGGCTCACAAGCCTTTCCAGAGCCTTCAATAAAAAACGGGATATAGAGTCTTTGTTTTGCCCGAGTAAAGGCTACATAAAGCTGTCTAATTTTTTCGGCATCGAGCTCTAAAAGATATTTTACATATCTAGGATCCTCTTCGTTCTCTACAGGAGTAAGTAAGGGGGGCAAATAATCTTGAATTATAGGAATAAAAACCGAAGGTTTTCGTGCACGCCTGATGACACCTAAAGCAAAAACAATCTCGAACTCTAGCCCTTTGCTTGAGTGAATCGTTAGAATGCGCACGCCTTCTTTTTCGGGATTGCTGCGTTGCTTGACACATTGGTCACCATCCTCTTCACTTTGAATTAGATCATCTAAAGTACGAATAAGACGAACAGGAGGCAACCTTTCTGCCATCTCTTTTTCAATCAAGAATTCGGCAATCTGCTGCATTCCATGATAAAGATCTAATCCTCCTTCGCGCAGCAACAAACTTTCCCCAACGGTTTCACCTGAACTCACCCAAGAACTCACTAAAAAAGCATTGTAAAAAGCCGAGAATCCGTGGTCCCGCCATATGCGTCGCAAAATCAGACCTTTAGCGATCAATGCTTCCAAAGCGTAAGGATCTGTCAACGTAAGCATTTCTTGCTGAGACCACCCCAGAAAAGGTCCTGCTAATGCAATTTTTAAAGAACTTTCCTTTTGTGGATTAATGATAGCTTGAAGAAGCTCTTTCATCGCTCCAAAAGCCAACGTTTCGACAAGGCTTTCAGCTCGTTGGACCACAAAAGGAATCTCCATTCGGCGCAAATGCACACCCAGGCGAGCTGCTTGAAAACGATCGGCCACCAAAACAGCACTATTACTTAAGGTTACACCTTGAGCTTGCAACAGTTGAATTTCATGAGTAATAAAAGGAAGAAAGTAGCACTCTTCTGCCTCTGCAAGTTTTTTTGTCTGTGAACCATTCCCATGAGGAGCAAAAAAGTGAATCACACCCCGATTATCATCAAAAAACTTAACCGCCACTTTGCCCCCACTCTTCACAGGGCGATAAGGCAGAGTTTCTTGTAGATGCGGCAGTGCAATTAGCCCGGGAGCCACCTCAGAACTAAAGAGCAAGTTCAATGCATTTACAAGAGGCTCAGTTGAGCGATAATTAGTTTCTAAAGAGGCTCGACATTGATCTCCTAAAGCATTCCCAGCAGCAATATATGTATAGATGTCGGCTTGTCGAAAACCATAAATTGATTGCTTAGGATCACCCACCAAATATAACCGACCTGGAGTATGATTATGATCCTCAGGCAAAAAAATTGTCTTGAAAATTTTCCATTGAACCGGATCAGTATCCTGAAATTCATCTATGATTGCAGTAGTAAATCGTTGACGAACTTTAGCAGCAAAAAGAGGATTCTGAACAGCTCTATCCATACAAGTTAAAAGATCATCAAATCCGATGATCTCTTTACGCGTCAAATAAGCCTGCACCAATTCTTTACACTTGAAAGCTATAACAGCCAGTATGAAATCGGGATTTCGGGCTTTCTTTACACAAGGTGCCAAGGCAGTAGTAAGCATTGGAATCATTTCAGGATAAAACAATAAATCTGAACTTGGAAGCAGCTTTTTTTTGCCTAAATTAGACGGAGCTAATGCTTCAGCAAAATAAAGGCCATCGGCAATGAGTATATCGAAGTCAGCAAGATCCCATGAATCTTTGTCAAAAAGCGCTGCAAACTTCTCAATTTTGGCGACATGTTCTTCCTTAGGTTTTTTTTGTAGATTGCAGATACCATTAAATGAAGGAGCTTGCACCAAAAAGTCGTCCATTATGCGCTGAGGAATAGGTCTAAGGTCGTGCTTTAGGGAAGCCATACCAATACAAAACTTTTGCAGATGCTCGTGTAATGTGGGAACTTGAGCAATTGCAATGCCTTTTGTCATTAGATGATAAAGTTCTTTTTCGAGGCCCTCAAGCCCTTTGCAATGATTTATAAGTATTTTTAATTGGCCGTAGCTCACTAAATCTTCTGAGAGTCCGGTTCGAAAAAAATCTCTTATTAAACGAGTATATAATGAAGGAGGAATTCCCTTTTCCTTTTCTGCATCTCCCTCCCCTATCGAAGCACTTACATCTGCTTCAAAGACATATTCTTTTAGCATTCGATGACAAAATCCGTGAATCGTAAATACAGGGGCTTGTTCAAAACAAGCCAACGCATTTTCAAGCTGACGTTTGGCATAAAGTTGACTCGACTCCTCTTGTTCAAGCAAAGCAATCAAGTAGTCAGGTGCGTCATCAATTTGACAGGAATAAAGAATAGCCAATGCATACTGGATACTTTGTCGTATGCGAGATTTTAAGTCAGCGGTAGCAGCTTTAGTGAAAGTCACGACTAAGATGTTTTCAAGGGTACAGGGAGTATTTTCATCTATCAAAAGCCTTACAACTATATTTTCTATGGAATATGTCTTACCTGTGCCGGCTGAGGCTTCTAAAACATAGCTGGAATGAATATTTTGGCTGCGTTCTAAGACTTGAAAAGGCTGAATTGTCATCGTAGTCATTGGTCACCATGGTTGATAATCGACATTATTGTACCAAAAGTTAGCGATCAACGTTAGGGGTAAGTGTATTTAGGTTGATAAGAAATTACGAATTTTTAAAGCAGAGATGCTTTTATGCATAAGTTTTTTTTGACAAATTCTGCCCTCTCACTGTGTTCTTTATAATCTCAGTGTTTGTAAAATAAATTACATCTTATGTCAGAGATATTTACGAAAAATACTCAAAGAACAAATCTTTCGAAATGTTGATCTATAAATTTACAACCACAGGCTTGGCGAGATACTCTTTTAACAATTGACGGATATTTTTATTTTCAACTAAATCAAGAACGCTTAGTTCCTTACCCTTAAGGACGATGGTTGCCCCGACATCTGCTCCGGCTTCTAAAAGTGCATTTATTATGGAATAAGAATTCCCCTTAGAAAGATTCCAAAGCAAGGGGGTCCACCCTTCACTTGATCGAGCATCAATATTGAATCCATGATTTACAAACATAGGAACCATTTCAGTTTTTACTAGGCATTGCCAGCATTCGAATTGAAGAACATCATCAAATTCGGGAGCTAAGATTTTATTCTGACTCAATAAATGTTCTACAAAATCGGTTGAACCGCTTTTGATAGCACGTATAAAGTGATTTTTCTTTTCTTGAATGCATAAAGGATTTACAGTATTATCATTGAAAAGTATATCAGTTAAAGTTTTAAATATAAAAAGAGCGGTAGCATCATCATATTTGAGATCATTATATTTGCATATATAGTCCCAAAGTGTCTTTCCCTGACCATCGAACTTAAATGGAGCTGTCGGGAACTCATTAATTACTTCTTGTAGGAGAGTTGGATTAGAAGCAATATATTTTATAACACCACTAAATGGAAATAAATTTCCAAATTCAGCAATAGCTAAGTTATTTATTGCCCAGGTGGCTCTCGCCCGTTCATATTTGTTTAAGTACATCATTGTTGGAATAACAGTCAATGTAAAAGCCAATGGAACCAATTGGGAGCTCGTCGTAACAGTTAATGTGGCCAGTGCAATTAGAGAAATAACCCCTACAGATAATGTGCGACCATAAATAGTAGAACCATTAACTTGAAAAGCGTTACTCCAACCTCCGATTCGAACTGCAGGCTTCCAAAAAACAAATGAGGATGGATTTTCAGGATCAAGCTTAAACGGGAATTTAACTGGTAGATTGCCTTGCTCTAAAACTCGTCTAATAGAAGGTTTATCAATAAGGAAATCACCTAAAGAATACATCCTATCCATACTTTGTTCTGCCGAATCACTTTTTACACAAACGATATCGTTTCCTAGCGGCAATTTAGCTCCGTATTTAAGCAAAAAACAAACTTGAGATAAATTATTCTGGGCTATCGCTTCTAACAACAAAGTTTGTCCATCATTATTCGCTAAATCTAGATTGAAACCTTTTTGAATAAAAAGGTTTGCAAGATCTGCATTTTTATGATCCATTACATTTGACCACAACTTCCTAATCATGACATCAGATAAATCGTTTAAATCTATGCAATTTTTTTCTATCGCATGCGCCATTGGGCTACAACAATTTAACTCATCTTTTACGAGTGAGGGCAAAAGATTATGATTTATTTCATTTTTTCGAAAAGTTCCCTTCTCAATGATTGCCTTTACGATATCCCCGAATTTTCTTTTCTTTTTCACTTGACTACAACTTAAGAAGTTAGCTAAAACTACTTCTGTCAACTTGCGAGCAGATGAAGAATTTTTAAAATGATCATGAGAAAACAACTCTCTAACAACCAAAAGAGATTTTGAAGCAAAGTTCATAGCTTCAGATGGAATATCTTTAGAATTTTTAAATATTTGAACTGCTAGATGATTTAATACCCTTGAAGTCCGCCATTTTTCTAACATTTTTGGTAAAGGAATTTTGTAACTTACAGCAATTATAGCTGGAACAGCCCACAAAAACGATACATTCAAGGTAAAAGGCATGACAATACAAGCTAATGCTGTGAAAGCAACTGATCGAATTAATATAATATCTTTATCAACTTTAAAATTTGGACTATTTTCTTGATTAATTGAAGAAGAATAGTCAAGAGCAGGTCGCCAAATGCAAAAGGCATTAAAAAAAAACAGATTGGACCATACAGAAATTCCTTACAAAGTATAATATTATATCCATGAATACATTTTAAATGTTATTATAAAAGCAACTTGAAGTCAAGTTTATTAAACTCAATTATAATCACCTGAAAATTTCAAGATATGATTAATCGAAACATGATTCCGATGTTATACCGAAGTGCGTCCAAATTTTGGATTTTGGCAAAGAGAAAGCTCCCGCGATTAAGCGATCAAAAACGACCCATATTATAATATTGGGT
>JACDDG010000132.1 GCA_013817115.1 Parachlamydiaceae bacterium
TAACCACATGTATAAGCCATAGAAGTGCCAAGCATGGCTGCATATAGATCGTTTCCCAAGTTATAATGCTGTTCGGCGACTTGCTTGGAACGCATTTCATTTTGTAAATTAAAAAACTTGTTCTTTAGAAGTGAGAGGAGGCTTGCTGGAAGAGAATACATCTCGTCATGGTTATAATGGCGACAAATTTTAAAGAAAAATTCATCTAAACGATCACATTCCCACCACCCCTTCATATAAGCCTCTCCCACCTTAAGAGAAGGCTGAAAAAGAATATTTAATTTAAAGAAAAGAGGGTCGCACACTTTTAAATCAAAAGGACGACTTCCATTTAGCTCAATGCCCGCTTTTTCCAGAAAATCACTAATGTATTTCTTTGATGTCATCGCAACTCCTTTAATTTCGTAAAGGTTAAGTAAAACTGAGGTAATGAGCTTGCTGATTTTTTGAGCCCGCCCCTCCCTTTCTCTACGTCTCCGCATCACTGCGTCCAAATTTTTACGTATAAGTTTTTTTGACAAAATGTAATGGTTTACAAGCTGCTCCCATGCCGTGCATCATAGCCTCCAATTAACAAGCAAAGATAAGATGTACAAATTCTGAACGTAGCAAAAATCTAAACCGTGGCTTTGACTTATATGGAGGCTACGATGCACGGCATCAGAATATTGGAATGACGTGCTACGCTTGCTGCTTCGCAGCTTGTAATCATAACATTTTTGCGTAAAACTATGACTGCCTCCATGCATTAAAAATCAATGCAAGCCTATGTCGGAGCATTTCTTTAAAGAAAGTCGTAGTAATCCTTAAAAAACACCTCGAAAGGCATCATAATGGCTATACAATCAGGCTGCACATAACGCAAACCCCAAGATTGAGATGAATATCCATGTAAATTGTAAAGATAACGATGAAACAATAACATATATTGCGAACTTCCTCTTGAAGTAATGGTCAAATGACACCCCAGCCAAAAAAGCTTAGCAATCTTTCTTTTTAACGCTATAGGCGGAATGACGGGCTTAACTATTGGCATGGGAAAGTGTTTAATTTCATTAAATAAAATATTTAAATGGGGAAGCATAAGCTTGACTTCATTAAAGCCTGTATGAATCATGCGTGGTTCGAAATTACCTTGATTAAACGGTTTTCTAATTTCTATTGTCGATAAGGGCACAATGGTTGATTCATTAAGTTTATAAAGAACTTGATAACCCGAAGGCACATTATTTAATTCATTTAAATAGTGCTCCGGCCTTTTTAAGAATTCCTTGTACATTTTCTGCGCTAATCTCCAAAACATAAAATAACGGCCAAGATAATGAGTAATTAAAGAAGCCTCTACACCCATACGCCAAGAATCACGGCTTATTTTTGGCTGAACTTCGGCGAGCTTCATGAAAATTTCCAAAATTGCAAGATCTTGCTCTTTAAAAACATTAAGGAATGTTTGATAATGTCTTTCACATTCCATCCCCCAGGATTGTTGCTGCTCCTCATAGGTCGCAAAAGCTGGGCCATAACCTCCATGTACTTCGTCTTGGTAGAATGGAGTCGGAAAACGCACAATAAATGCTCCACAAGTGGTCATGAAAGTTTCGAGCTGATTGAAGATCTCAATCAAAGCTTTTTCTTTTTGGTCATTCGAAACTTTAACACGTAACAAGCTCATGAATTCACGCAGATCATTACACTCACTATTTAGATAAGCCCTGAAGAGCCATTGATCTGCTTCTTCAGATGTCATCGCCAAAACCCGCGCAATCATATTATTAAAGCAACCTTCTTTATCCAGCAGGCAGCATATACTTAAATAATTGTGTTCAATTGCCCATGTTATTGGAGTCATTCCTGTGTTGTCGCTTAAATTTGGATTTAATCCACATTTTAATAGAGCTGATGTAAAATCGATGAGATTATACTTTACAGCTAAATGTAAAAAAGATTCCCCTGCTTCATTACGATGATCAACAAGCTTGTTTTCAGCAAAAATAGCGACAACCTCGACATTCCCCGATTTTAGTGCTTTATCGTACCACTCAATAACTATTGCAGGGCGTACGGCTTGCAATTGCTTTAGCCATCCTGAAACCAATTGCATATGGGAATAGTAGATCGCGTCTCCAATCAATTTTTCTATCTCGTAATCGGTCAGAAATTGAGATGTAAATGTTGAACTTATTATCTCTATCCACTGAAGATTATCAAATTCCGAATATCCTGAAAAAATGGATTTCCACCAGAATTCATAAATACATTCAGGCCTTTTCTGCAACACATCCCTAATTTGATTAATTTGATTACGAGGCAATAGTACCTCTGCCAAAATATCTGTTGAAATTTCGGAACCCAGGGTTGGATCTATAAAATTTAACGGAGATTCTTGATCAAACTTAGAATTTTGAAGACTGGAAACAGACCTACCTTCAGAAAGAATTTCTGACAATATACGATCAGTAGCTACAATAGATCCTTTCCACATTTCAGAAAAAAACTGAGTTAAAAATTCCTCATCTTGAGTTAAGGCTGGGAATTTCTCAAAAATCTCTTTAACGCAGTTTTCTCCAAATGCTGATCCAATTAATAAATCATTTTTGGCTTGAGGAAGATCCGAAATGCTGTTAAGCAGCCTTGTAAAAACATATCTGCTTTCTTCGCTATTATCGAATACTTGTAAGAATTTTTCAAAATGCGCTTTTGAGACAATTGCCCCTAAATTCAATAATTTTTTGACTTTATTTGGATCTGTCAAACTATTCAATAATACTTCAGACAACAGTTGGTGGTGCTCTAAGGGAAAATAAATATTTAAAAAAAGCTGAACATCGGAGGATGTTTCCTCTAAGGCGAGATCCTGTAAAATAATCTTGACTTTGGTGTCAGTCGATAACTCATTTAATGTCTTATGCTCATGCAAATACAAGGGCAAATAGCTTTTCGGCGAACAATTTCTTGAAATGAGCTCTGGCAACAATAGCCCCCAAGAGATATCAATATGCAATCGGTTTACACAAATATTGAATGTCTCTACACCAAACCTTGAAAAGATATTTGCCAAAAATTGAGGCGAAAACACCGATGGAGGAAATAACATTTCTTGGGGTACTGTTTTCAATAGCCAATTAAGTAATTTTGGGTCAGCGCCATCGGCGGCTGCCAAAAAACCCTCCTGAAATGCTTTTAAAAATAATTTTTGAGGAAGTTTCTTTAAAATATTTTTTGCAATTTCTTGTCTATTCGATAAAATTGCCATCTTGAAAGGATATGTCTGAGATGCAAGTATATCGTATTCATCAAAGAGGTATTCCAGAAAGGAGAGATGCCTTTCTATAATTGCATTTGAAATTGTGAGTTCAAGTAAGTGAGCTAAGCGAAAATTATCTTTTCGAGGAAGAGAAGGATCATCAATGAAAGGATGGCGCAAAACTGCTGCTGAAGTTATGTAGTCATTATTATTCATTGCGATATGCACTAAAAGCGGTGGATATTCCGGGGGATAAAATAATTGACACTGAGAATTAAAGCTACCCTTAAGAACGTAATCTAAAGGGCTTTCATTGAAAATATCTATTCTATGATGGACAATATGCGTCTGATAAGTTAACCCGTCAAGAACCTCCTGAGGAGTTTTAAATAAATTGTTTTTAAATGAGGGGTCATCAATAGAAAGTAACCCTTCAGGAGAAATAATAATAGAATAGTCTATTGTTATAGGCCCTTCAAGTCTTTTTAAGTGTAATAGCGAAACATTCACACGATCCCAATAGAATACACATCTTCCGGAGCCAATAGCCTCTTTTAGATAACGTTTACCTAGCGTGGCGTAGATTAAGGTTAATATAGCGCCGCGTAAAGATGAATTAATAATTTTATCATCGCCCCACTGCTGCATGAGTTGCAATCTTCGTTCTTGTAGATGGGGATCTACTTGATGATTTGTGAGGGGTCGGATAGGGTCGAGACGAGCAGTATGAGCATTTTCATGATTAGAGATCACATTGTCATTACCCATACTGCCATACCTCTACTAGAATGAAATACCAAAATCCAAAGAAACTGTAAAAGATTCCCATTTTGCATTCTGAATTTGATTACGAGCTACCTGAGTTTCAGGGGTTTCCACAGACTTCTTCTTCCCTTTTTTAACCTGCCATTGTTGCCATTTTAAGCCTACACCAAAATCGATAAAAGGGCAAAATCCCCAAAAAAAGTCTAGGTAAGCAACCTGACCATGCGCATTCGAAGATTTTCGACTGTCCTGAGAAGTAAATCTTTCCTCCGACCGATTTTTCATTGACCACTTAGCATTCCAATTTGCCCAATGATAGCTATAGCCCGCTCTAAGATCAAACCCGAGAAGATTAAATTTGGCGTCGGCACCAAGCCAAGGACCTTTCCAATGATTGTTATATTCAAAATGAGCACGGGAGTTAGGATCGTAACCTTCGTCTAGATTTAGGAAATGAGCTTTTTTGACATTAAATTCCTGAGATTGATATGACCATCCAGCGACAGGCCCTATTTCGAAAGGAGCACAAAGAGATAGAAAATATCCAACACCAAGACTAAAATCTTTTGTCTTGCCATGATTTAAATGAGCGGTACTTTTCGAAAAAAGATGCTTTCTCACTTTTGACGCAGCTTTATATTTGCCGTTGTCTGACCATCCCCAGAACGCTTCTCCCCTTACAAACCAGTCGCATGAAGCAGCAAAACCCTTCCCACCAATTTGAAATAAATCAAGATCTTTTACAGATATTTGATCTCTTGAGATTTGTGTGTTCTGTGTGTCGAATGAATGAATGTCAGCCGAAAGTTTATCTCTTCGGTATCCTGCGCTAACATCAAAATAAGCTTCTGCAAGGTCACCTTGCAATGAAGTTGCTGCTATTGAAAAAATCGCGGTTAATAAAAGCTTGTTGAGCATGAGTATGTCCTTAGTAAAATCTTCTTTCAGCCAATGTAAAAGCTGTCCACTGCAATTATCAATGGAGTATTGGCTCAGATTCTACCTCAGAAGCATATATCTTTCCTATAGAAAATTTTAATCGCCATCCCCTACTAGTGTAGGTTAGGCAGCACACACAAGACAAAATTTGCAAAAGTGTGTATTAAACAAACTGCAAATCTGCCTTTGAGCTGCACGGACGGGCAAAATTCATCAAGTAGCTACAACCAGGTTATAAATACAATAGGTTTTATACCGAAGAGCGTTCCTATTATGGATTTGACAAAGAGAAGCTCCCGCGATTAAGCGATCAAAAAAGGCCCCATATTATAATATTGGGTTAATCCCGAAGCTTTCTCAAAGCCAAAAGTCCAAAATTTGAACGCTCTTCGGTATAAGCATTTTCATGGAGTACTAGGTGTGAGGACGTTTTTATCTTTGGCTTCAGGCTCTTCAGTAGAAAAATGAAAAAGGTCTAAAGAAAATTGGCGACCACAATCTAGACATCGATGGTTTTGTTTACCATGCCGTGTATAACCATTGCGTTTAAAAGCATAAGAGCCACATTGCGGACAAGAACACTGCATAAAACAATTCCTTCTATTTAAAGTTGAGAATTCATCTCAGTTTATTTTAACGGTTAAGACTAGCGTATAACCCAACAAAAGATATTTGACAATAAGAAAAAATCATAGAGTCAAAAAAAGATAATACATTCTATCCTAAATTGTTCCTCACAACCAATTCTAAGGCTATTGAAGGTTGTCAGATATGGCAGGGCAGGAAGTTTCAATATGCCCAAATTTTTTATAACTTTTTATATTTTGCGGATAACATTCTTGCAGATTTATTTTTTCTGACTTTACGAATTGTTACGCATTTTTTTTAGGGCTCAAGAGATGTTCTGAGCATATTTTTTTAAAAATTTCCACTTTTATTAAAAATGGGATTGCAAAAAATTCGTCTGATCTATTATATTGAAGTTTCCCTTTCCGGGTTAGCTCAGCGGTAGAGCAGTGGACTGTTAATCCATTGGTCGCAAGTTCGAATCTTGCACCCGGAGATTCGCTGGTTGATGTGACACTGCGATAAGAGTCGAAAATGGCTCACGTAGCGCCACTAACACCTTTTCCCATCCAATTTTATGTTCGAAAAAACGAAATTCAACAACTGCTGTTTCTCAGTCAATTTCGAACTCATGAAGATTTCCTTTGCCCGTTTAGCCAAATCCAATACTGTCTTCGCTGTAATCAAACAAGTCTCATCCGCATTGACATGCCCGTTCATTTCCGCTATAATCTCGAGTCTCCACTTTAGATTTAGTCAATTCCATTTTTTCTTGAATTTGTGCAATGGTTAAGCCGGCATTAGATAGTTTAGCTACTTCTAAAAGCGTTGGATCAGCATCTAATTCAGTCACACTCCATTTCCAAATACCCGATTCATGTTCATTTAGTTGTACCTGAAAAGAACTTGCTGCATTTTCCAGAAAAATTCTCTCGCTTTTTCAAAGTGTATTTGTCGGTATTGTCCTTTGTTATTAAGGTCGTTTGTCCTTAGCGTCCTTTGCCCTTTCTAAGACCTTGTTGAGGTAATAAGCGTAAACCAGAACATCCTCTCGCCGTGAAATCATATGAACTTACGGGGAGAAGTTTCTAAAGTGTATAACTTTATACCGAAGCGCGTTCAAATTTTGGATTTTTGGCTTTGAGAAAGCCCCGCGATTGAGCGATCAAAAATGACCCAATATTATAA
>JACDDG010000133.1 GCA_013817115.1 Parachlamydiaceae bacterium
CTTAATCCCGGGGCTTTCTCAAAGCCAAAAATCCAAAATTTGGACGCACTTCGGTATAAATGAAATTTCCCATTTTGGAAGTGGTCCGCATGCATGTATAGGAAAAAAAGCGGCGGAGGCAGAAATTTTTACAATTTTGAAAAAAAATTTGTCAACCGTAACGCTGAGCACTAATGAACATTGCCGGAATTAGTGAGTACTTTTACTTTTCGTCCAAAGCATGATATCAACGTTACTTTCAGGCAAAAATGAGTGTTTGGAATATGGCTCCGTATAGTCTCTGGGGGCTTTTTTAACGCAGAGACACAAAAGGGAGGCAAGTCAGAAAAAAAGTTTTAAAAAACTCAATTTTTTTAGTTTTGCCTTCATCTGCGTCTTGCTTCTTCGCGTTTCTGCGTTAAAAATTCGTGCCTTCATCTACTCACGGACTATACTCCAACATTTTTTCTATAATAATTTAAAAAGGCTTGCGACAAAATAAAGCAATCCTGTAGATTAAGAACTTGACTGCCTGCACCGGTAGCTCAATTGGATAGAGCACCCGGCTACGAACCGGGAGGTTTAGAGGTTCGAACCCTCTCCGGTGCAATGATTTTTCAAACATTTGCCTCAGGGCCAGTAGCTACTAATGCTTATGTTGTTGCTTGTGAGAGCAGCGGCAAGGCAGCGATCATCGACCCGTCTCCAGGAAGCTTCGAGAGCATCAAGCTGTTCCTAAAAAATAACAATTATATTCCCGATAAAATTTTAATCACTCATTCTCACTGGGATCATATTGCTGACGTTGCTAAGTGCAAACGTGAATATGCAATTCCTGTATGGATCCATCCTTTGGATGCTCCTAATTTAGAAAGTCCCGGTGCAGATGGCTTGCAAGTCAGAATTCCTATTGAAGGGGTAATTCCGGATCATCTTTTTAATGAGGGTGATACATTTCCTATTGGTGATATAGAATTTCGGGTTATCCATACGCCTGGGCATTCTCCCGGTGGAGTCTGTTTTTATTCTGAGCACCTTAAAGTTTTGATTTCAGGAGACACATTATTCCGTGGATCTTTTGGAATATTGTCACTGCCGACTGCTCAGTCAGATTTGATGTGGAAATCGTTAAGCAACCTATGGCTTCTTCCCAAAGAAACTGTCGTTTATCCTGGGCATGGGCCGAGCACGACGATTGGTAGAGAAAATTGGCTTCCTGAAGCTCGAAAATTTTCTGAATACTGATATTCTCTTTTCTGTTATTCTTGATCGTATCTGAGATCAAGCCCTCCCATAACATTAAAATCAAATCAAGGAGTTTTCTGCATGGATCAATTAATCGGCCATCCAGCCCCACATTTCAGTGCTAAAGCAGTTGTTTCCGGAGAAATCGTCAGTGATTTTTCTTTAGATACATTCCGTGGAAAATATGTCGTATTTTTCTTCTATCCGCTCGATTTTACTTTTGTTTGTCCAACAGAGTTGCATGCATTCCAGGACCAGCTTGAAGAATTTGAAAAACGCGATACAGAGCTTATTGCTTGCTCCGTTGACAGCTGTTATACTCACCTAGCTTGGTTGCGTACTCCAAAAGAAAAAGGTGGAATCGAGGGAGTTGATTTTCCATTGGTTTCAGATCTTCAAAAGACAATTTCTAAAGACTATGGCGTTTTCATGGCTAAAGAGGGGATTTCATTGCGAGGGCTGTTTATTTTAGATCGTGAAGGTATTATCCGTCACCAAACAGTTAATGACCTTCCTATAGGACGTTCTGTCGATGAAGTGCTTAGAACCTTGGATGCCTTGATTAGTTTTGATGCTCACGGCGAGGTTTGCCCTGCAAACTGGAAAGTCGGGATGCGTTCGATGAAGCCTACTAAAGAAGGCCTTGAAAAGTACTACCTTAAGACAGCTCAAGAATAACTTGCGAAATATTAAGCGGAGTTACTTACCTGTTCTTTGAGTTTCTTTACATCTTTGCGCCTTTGCGTTAAAATTTATAGGCTCCGGGTTTAACGCAAAGGCGCAAAGAAGCAAAGAAACGCAAAGAACAGGTAGTAACTCAGCTACTGTGCCGCAAAGCTAGGCATCAACCACGCGTACCCTTTAAAACTTTGCCACAATCCTACGTAAGATAATCATAAAGGTCTGCTTCTGTCGTGATAAAAATACTATGGTAGATAGCGCAAAGCGCGGTTGTAGTCCCGATAATTTCGCTATTGCCAACTCCGGGCATACAAATTGCCGAAATTTTGGATATTGTACTTTGGGTATAGAGTAAATTCATCCCAAATTTATAATCTTGCAAACTAAACCCTTCTTCTTGCACACGAAAAAAAATTAAATTTCGATGGTAAAGAAGGGCCTGAACTGCAAAGTGCAAGCCGTTGCTGTTGATAGGGGCATTCCCAAAATAATCAACAAGCTGCTCAAGGTCCTTGCAAAAATAAGCTGATTGAAAATCACCTTTTTCAGCTTCTCCGAAAAGCACTATGAGATAAGGTTCCATGCTTCACCTTAAGTTAAAATAAGGGAACTGTTCAACTTTTTTGGATACCATTTGAACAGTAAGGATATCCTGATACTTTATTTTAGCATATTTTAATAAATTTAACAATTAATGATATAAATTATTTCTGAAATTTGGTAAATAATAAGAATGACTGGTATGCCAGACGCGACCCTTATTTGACCGCGAGGACAACGAAGGCAACAGGAACATCGAAAAAAAATAGCAAAGACGGCAATAATGATTTAATATTGTGACGACTGGTTCTGGGAAAGATCCTTTTCGTCTCCATCGCTATTGTTCTTGGCTTGTCTCTTTCCTTACGATTTACTTACTATTATTGTTTTAAGGTGATTTATGCTTTCCTGGAAAAATAACGAAGACCCCATTTGGGTGTATCCAAAAAGTGACTTGCCTTTGAAAGAAAGCATTATCAAAGAGTTTAAGCTCCACCCCATTATTGCACAAATTTTAGTCAATAGAGGCTTCACTTCACTTGATGAAATTCACGATTTTCTCTATGCAAAGCTGCCGGATCTTCACGATCCCTTTTTAATGGCTGAAATGCCCCAAGCGGTAGAGCGGGTATGTAAAGCGTTGCGTGAAGGCGAAAACATTCTCATTTATGGTGATAATGATGTAGATGGAATGACTGGAACAGCGCTCTTGACCGAGTTTTTGCAATATATCGGAGCAAATGTCTATTTTTATGTCTCTACTCGTACGGCTTTGCGTCAGCGTTTAATCGTGGAAGCTCTGGAATATGCTCTGAAAAATAATTGTAAGTTGCTGATTACTGTTGATTGTGGAATTACTGCGGCTGAAGAGATTGCTCAAGTGGTTGAGCAAGGGGTCGATGTAATCGTTACTGATCACCATGAGCCAACTGATAAAATCCCTCATTGCATAGCTACGTTAAATCCTAAATTGCTAAATAATTCCTATCCAAATCGCGATCTCACTGGCGTTGGAGTCGCATTTAAATTCGCCCATGGTATTATCAACCAATTAGTCGCAGAAAATAAAATTTCGCCGAAAAAAGTTGATCTTAAGCGCTATCTAGACTTGGTTGCCTTAGGGACTATTTCAGATATGGGGGCATTAGTCGGAGAAAACCGGATTTTGGTCCGTTACGGGTTAAGGCAACTGCGTAAAACGAAGAGAAATGGCCTACTTAAGTTAATGACTATTTCAGATGTCGATTTAAACGAGCTTTCCGCCTTTGATATCGCCTCAAAGATCGCTCCGCGCCTTAACAGTCTAGGGCGCATCGATGATCCTCAGAAGGGCGTTCAAATGCTCCTGGTGCGAAATGTCGTCATGGCTGAGAAGTTAGCTATTGAGCTAGATCTTAATAATATTGAAAGGCAGAAGATTGAGCGAACGATGAGTAGTGAGGCGGAAAGTATTATTGCCATGGATCCAGATATCCTCAAACATAAGGCGATCATTTTACATTCTGAGAAGTGGCATCCTGGAATTATTGCTATCCTCTCTGCTAGAATCTCACGCCACTACAACAAGCCGGTAATTATTATTGCTATTGAAAACGGTGTTGGAAAAGGCTCGTTGCGTTCGATACCGGAATTTCCGATTCTTCCTCATCTAAAAAATTGCTCAGACATTTTGTTAAATTTCGGGGGGCATGATTTTGCTGCAGGGATGTCTATTAAAGAGTCAAATCTCGAAGAATTTAAAAGACGTTTCATAGAAGCTGCAGACAAAGAGTTAACTGAAAATGACGTGATGACTAAGCTTTTTCTTGACTCAGAGGTTCATTTTGATGAATTGACTTTTGATTTTATGGAGTCAATGCGTTTATTAGAACCTTACGGCAACGGGAACTATCCCCCCGTCCTCTATTGCAATGCCAAGCAAGCATGGCCCCCGAAAGTAGTTGGAAGAACGCACCTTAAGTTTTATTTACTCGAGTATTTTGATGCCGAACTTCGTAGCGGGGAAAGAATGCTTGAAGGAATTGCTTTTGGAAGGGCATCTGAGAGCCCTAGTTTGAGAAAAAGAAATCTTTCCCTAGAAGTGGCCTTTACTCCGCAGGTGAATAACTATCAGGGGCCAAGCATACAACTCATGGTTCGCGGATTTAGACCGCGACCAGAGTAAAGTAGCTCCAGAAAAGAACATATATTTTAAGTTTAAAGATCTGGAGGGGGTGGGGATGAGTAATATTGATTTATAAAATCCTTGCCATGCGAAGTAATAATTTCTCCGTATGTTTCTCCATAAAGTAAATGATCGATGAACGGGATTCCATAATAGCTTCCCACGTAAACAATATGAGCGTTGTCATTAAAAAACGCACTAATACGGCTGATGGGGTCCAAAAGTGTGATACCATCCCTGACGCTGATGTAGTTAGTGACAGAACGAAATCCTTGATCAGGGATGATTGTAGGCGATCCAAATGTGATGACCTTAATCATTTTTTGCTCTTCGGGGGTGAGCAAATATTTTGCGGAATATGTATTTGTTCCGCCGATGCTATGGGCGTAATGGATAACTAGGCCGTCGGATTCTGTGCCTCCAATTTCGGCAATCAATGATTTCCATATTTTTGCGATTGCGATTGCTTGCGGTGAAGTATAGCCTAGTTTGCTCAGCGAAGACTTGAGGATATCCCATGATAGTCCTTCAGTGGGTTGACACACATAATGAATTGAAGTGTCTCCGTGTCCTTGTGAGATTTTTTCAATAGAGTTATGATAATCTTCTTTGACGTTTAAAATTCCATTTATGAATGAAATTCTGACTTTATCGTTGGCTTCTTTTTTTACCAAAGTTCCGCTTTGTAGAGGGTAGTTGCCGCAATCAACGAGGTGCCAAATGTAATGGCCAAAAGGTTCTTTCTTCGAGGAATCTCCGATTTCCTGAACATACTGCACTTCTGGGAAAAAATAAGCTTTGATATAATCTAAAATGCCATAAGTTGGTGTAAGCGATGAAACGGTGATGCCGCTTTCAATCGTTGTTTTTTTGAGGCGAGTGGTTTCGTCTTCATAGAAATATTCATGTTGAATATAATAGGGGCCATCTTCCCATTTCCATTCAGTTTCTCTTTCAAGTCTACCTGATTCATCATAGTGAAAAGTTTGGGAAATTAAAGTATTTCCATCTTCATCTGCCATGGATTTAGAGGTAATTAAATGGTCAAATTCCGGGTGCCACTCAATATGTTCAGTAAAAGTTGTCTCCTTGGATTCTGCAAAATCATTTTCCGGATCACTATCTGAAATAATATCTGTGCGTACCGTTTCTATTGCACAGAGTCTGTCAAGGCTATCATAGTGTGAAAGTGTTTTTAGAGTCGGTATTTCTGTTGAGTAAGCTAAGCCAGGAATTAAAAAGGTAAATAGAGAAACAAAAGTCGGGATAAAAGAAATGAAGTGATTTGTGGTCTTATTCATTATGTTATGTTACTTTTGGTTTTGTGTTGATATTCATGATGAGCTTATTGTACAAAAAAACAAAAATAAGTCAAAGCGAAGAATTCGAATATTGGGATTTGAAATGTAGCACGTCATTTTTATGCAGCGCCTTACGTAACCTCAAGATCTTCGAAGCGATCATAGCGAGGCATTTTTTTCTTTGCAGATCGACTCGCAACGACAAAATTTGCCTCGAATATCTACCCTTACTTTACGAGTGCTTGATAATTGGATATCCCGCTTCTCTCCATGCAAGAATCCCACCTTTTAAATTAGAGACATCCAAGCTTGGATCTTGTTTTAAAAGGATCTGACAAACATGTTCACTACGACCGCCGGATCTGCAATGAATAACAATGGGCTTATCAGTAATAGGCACTTTTTCTACAGAAAATTCTGAAAGCGGAATCAAAACCGCTTTTTCGATAGACTCCGTCTGATGTTCATCAGCTTCTCGCACATCAATAAGTAAAATTGAATCTTGATCAAGGCACGTTTTCAAATCGTCAACGTTCATTATTTTGAGCATTCTCTTACCTCATAACTTTTATGTTTTGCTCGGTTGCATGTAACCAACGGGGTTGTATACCGAAGTGCGTCCAAATGTTGGATTTTTGGCTTTGAGAAAGCCCCGGGATTAAGCGATCAAAAACGACCCAATATTATAATATGGGGCTGTTTTTGATCGCTTAATCGCGGGAGC
>JACDDG010000134.1 GCA_013817115.1 Parachlamydiaceae bacterium
ATATTATAATATGGGGTCATTTTCGATCGCTTAATCGCGGGAGCTTTCTCAAAGCCAAAAATCCAAAATTTAAACGCTCTTCGGTATAAAAGGTTGGCGTCTTAATAACTTTTTTACGATAATTAATTTTCAACATATTTCTAAAATAAGAGGCCAAAGCTGCAATCTTTCCTCAAAAAACAACGCAATTTTTGGCTTCAAGTTTATCAAAAAGCCTTAAAAAAGTCCCTTAAATGGAGTCCCGCGGCCTTATTTATAGCCGTGGGTTTTGTGGGATTTTGTTTAAACATGGTGATTCTTACAATTGCCTTATGGCAAGAAGTAAACCTTAAACTGTCCATTATACTCGGAATTACAGCATCGACCACACTTCTATTTCTTTTGGATCGTCACTTTGTGTTCTCTTATGCTCGGCACAAACGCGTTACTCCTCAAATTTTCGGATTTATTCTAGCTTGTTTTATAGGCGGAGCTCTTAATTATTTTTCGACTATCGGTCTGCTATCGACTTTTTCAGGCCTTCTACCTCAGATCGCAGAAATAGGAGGATTAATTATCGGAGCCATATTTAATTATTTTTTTCTAAGGTATCTTGTTTTTAGAAAAGACGCTTAGGAATGCCGGAAAGGCGATGATTATTGCGCTGCACTGTTGCTTTCAAAATTGAATCCTCGGTCCATAACGTTAGCTTACGACGAGCACGGGTAACAGCTGTATATAAGAGCTCACGGCCAAAGCACTCTGAGCCAGAAGGCAGCAACAATAGAAGGTGATCAAACTCGCTCCCTTGGCTTTTATGCACAGAAAGGCAGTAAGCAAATTCAAAAGAAGGCAGCAGTAAAGCAGGCACCTTTTTGATTTCCCCATCCTTCCCCATAAAAATTGCGTAGTCTCCGCAACTAAAATCAAAATCTCCTAAGCCCTCCCTAAAGAGAGGCCTTACAAGGACTCCCACTTCGCCATTAAATAACTCAAGGCGATAGTCATTTTTAAGCAACATGATGGGGGCAATATAACGAGTTCCGTCACAACCCCTAGAAGCTTCTTTAGCTAACAAAGCAGCTTTGACTTTTTGATTAATAGAGCGATTGATCTCTTCGACTCCCAAAGTACCTTTACGCAGAGCTGAAAGCAATCTAAAACTATTAAAATGATTTAAAAGCTCTTTAGGTTGAAGCTTTTCTAAATCTTGCATTTGATAGCATCCAAACGCATAGCTGCAAATCTCTCTAGCAATAGCCGCGTCTGTTCTAGGATTAGCTTGAATACTCAGACGTTCAATACCGGCAACACCTTGCTCGAAAAGTTCAATGACCTCTTCGTCATTACCCAGATTGATTGCTGTTGCAACATCCAGAATTCCCTTCAATTCAGCTCGTAGGCATTTATGAAGAGATGTAACCCGAGAGGACTCACCACCACTTTGACATTTAACAAAATCTGCAAATAAACTCCCGGCTTCAACAGAAGGCAGTTGATGACCATCTCCTAATAAGATTAATCTGGCGCCCGGTTTCATTGCCGCAAAAAGAGCTGCCATAAGACGCACATCCACCATTGAAGACTCATCAACAATAACTAAATCATGCGGAAGGAATTTTGTTTCGACTGAATTGTTTGACCCTTTGATGCCAAGTAATGCATGCAACGTTTTAGACTGAAGATTTGCCAGTTTGCCTATGCCTTCAGTAGCTCTTAGAAGACTTTTTTGCAAATTGGCTGCTGCCTTTCCGGTAGGGGCCGCCAAAGCTATTTCAAACTTTCCTTGCTGCACATCATCCAGAGCATCCCATATAGTACAAATTAAAACCCCTGCAGTATGTGTTTTACCTGTACCCGGGCCTCCACAAATAATAGTCAAAGTGTAATTACAGGCATTCAGAATGGCTTTTGCTTGTTCAGGCAACAGCTTTTTTGAATGTTCGAGCAACTTTACTCGTTCGTTCATTTTTGGCTTATCAAAGGTGATACGAGGGGTTTTGGAAATAAATTGTTTATAGTGAAGAAGAAGGACAGTTTCATAAAACCAATAACGCTGGAAATAGAATCGGTTCTGCATGAAACACAAAGGTGTTTGCACTGCATGAATATCATTCACATCTTCTCGAACTTTCGTCAGTAATCTGGTCGGAATTTGACTTGCGCCTTTTGCGATCATAGCTGGCACTTGATTCAAAAGAGCTTGCGCTCCTTCTTCTTGCAGTAGTCCTTGTTCAGAGAATCGATTTTCGTTCCAAGTAGAAAGTGGATCTGGTAATACTAAATCTTCATCAACTTCAACACAAAGGTGACCGCTACGTGCAGATAAGGAAAGGTGACAAATTAACGCTGCAGCGGATTCAAGAGAGGCTGAATTTTCGTCGTAACCTAAAAGCATCTTTGCAAGGCTTAAGTCAATAAATGAAATATGGCCGCTTTCTGCTAAAGATTCAAGTAGATCCCAGGTTTTAGGAGGTTTAACCATATGAAAAAATTAGGAGGTGAGGCGATTAATTAATTGGTGCACTGGGGGCTAAGGGCATAGGTTATGAACTAAGAGAAAGTATAGCAGTTTGGTGTCGTTTCGGATAGAAAAAAGCGTTGAAAGATTTATTAGAACAAATAAAATCAGCAACTTATGTCGACACAAGTTCATCGACGCATTTTTAACGCAGAGACGCGGAAGGCGCAGAAACGCAGAGAAAGCAAGGAGGAAAACAGAAAGTATATGAATAAAAGAGGGGATACAAATTTTACTATTGAGAGTGCATAACAATCATCCCTTTCATCTATCCCATTATCCTAACAAACATCCTATCCTGCTTATCTCCACTATCTTAATATTAAAATTAATCCTGCCCATCCTGACAACCTTCCAGAAACCACTACAATTCATTACGCCAATATTTAATTATACTTTCAGCAAAAAATCATCACAAAATATAATGTATAAAATAAATATTAAAACTAATACAATTAAAAAAACTAACTTCTATATTGACAAAAAAAAGAAAGTAATGCGATAATCATGTTTAAACACTGGATAAATTTAAAAATAAGGTCTCTTACATGAATAAAACTACTATTTTATCATCTGATCATTCGCCGGTGAATTGGTTATTAAATCATTTTAATAATTGGACTAAAGGTGAAAATGTCAATAAATCTGCATTAGCGACGAGAGCCATTGCTCTTTTAGCAGGGAGTGCATTTGCTCTCTTATCTGCAACTTACCAGACTATTGCTTTTGCTGTAAAAGCTCCGGGCACACTTCTAAAATATGCAGTTATTATCCCCATTAAAGTTCATGGAGAATGGTGGACTCTAGGTGGATATGTTTTCTCAAATAAAACCTTTGAACTTACCGAAATGTTAAAGCACGTTTATAAAACAGCTGCATTTGCTTTTGATATTGTTCTTTTTCCTACTGTGGGATTAATCTCACCTATTGCTAATATTAAAATGCACGAAATATTCAAACTGGTCATTATCGACAGAGGCAATAATGAGGCAAAGGGTATGCAAAAAAGCCTCATAAGAGGTCCTAGACACCTTCCACGCTCAATCTTGAATAATTCTAATTTAGTAAAAAAAGAAATTGAAAACAAAAAAGTTAAAATCTACCCTTCTAATAAAAATTCTGATTTAAATAATAATCTAGGTTCTTCTGTACTTTATCAAAAAGAACTAGCAAGCAAATTAGCCCTAAGGAAAGCAAAAGAGGCAGAAGAAATAAAACTAGAGCAGGAAGCAATAATTCAACATAATAAAAAAGAAATTGAGCCAGAAAAGCCGGAAAAGGATGGCCAAGAGAATGTCATTATCAAGCAATTTCCTGTTTTAGAAGATGTTTTAGAAGTTCAACTTCCTATGGAAGGATTTGTAAATATTAATGGACAATTATACGATTATGATCCAGCTGTAAATCCATTTGCAAATGTTGCAATTAATGTAATGCCTCCTGAAGCTAACCAGCTTGCTGTTATAGAGAATTTGGTTGAGATTAATGGTGAACTATTTAATTATGACCCATCTCTAAATCCATTTGCAAGTGGTGTTAATTTAAACGAAATTAAGCTTGATCAAGTTGCTATTAAAATTATTTCTTCAAAAAGAGCATTACCCATACCTAAGCCAATTATAACTTCAAGCGAATCCAATAAGAAAATCATCCCCATGTTTCTACCTTCAAAAGGTTTGTTTGGAACCGAGAATCTTGTAGAACAATTTTCAAAGGATCCTTCATCAGTAAAAGATTCAGTAGAAGTTAAAAACTCTTTACCAATCTTAGATGTTTTTGTAGACAAACTTGTAAAGGAAAGTTTTGCAGAAAATGTTTCCGAAATTGAAATTCCTCTACTAGAAACAGATCATTCTGAGTTGGTAGAGAAAACTTTCAGCCCAATTCTTGAAAACAAAGGATTACCAAAACTTCTGTTCTCAACAGACGACTTAAAACATAAAGCAAAAATTTTAACTAACCAAAAATTTTCGAGTAAATCTTCTCTTGTTTCTTTTAAGGAAGAGGAAGATCCCGATAATTTTCTTAAAGCTTCTATGGCCGCGAGAAGAAAAGCTTTTGCTCCAGAAGATGAAATCATTAGTGTTAAATCCGCTGTTACAAAAGTAGATTCACCTGTTAAACACGAACCCCCTGTGGTAGAAGTAGAAGGCAAAAAGCCTAAAAAAATTGAGCCTCCAATAATTCGTCCGGCATTTAATTTTTGCGGAAACGATTTCTTAGTGAAAAAAAATAGTCTTGCAAATGTCAAAGAGCTAGAGCTTAAAGTAATTGTTGAAGAGCCTCTGGTAGTAGTTAATCAATGGGACTCGGTTGTAAGCTCCTTCCAAGATAAAGCAAAAGATTCCAATCTTATCGCTTCAGACGAATGTGACTGGGAAGATGATTAGAAAAATTTGTAATTAATTATCCTGATAGGGTTCCCTTAAGAAATATATAGTAATAGAGTATTAAATGCACCGCCGTAAGTGATTAGCCCTTAGCTCCATCGTTGGGGCCTAGCCACTTAGGTTGGTGCATTTAATACTCTATTTGTCTATAATGTGGTTAGAAAATTAGATCGACCTTAAAATTAAACAAAAAAGGATTTTTTCGATGATTAAAAATACTTCGGACTATTGTGGAAGCTCATTTAGTATTTTTGAGAATGAGCAGACTAATGAATTGGAATCGAAAAAAAATTCCTTTTGTGACCCAATGTACATTGCGACTCTCAACAATGATTTGCTAGACAATGCGCTAAATCGTACGTTAATTGAAAACAACCTTGAGGATGCAAAACTTTTAATTACAGGCGGAGCTTGCTTACAAAATGTTGAAACCAAGACATTTATTACAATTTACAAATCAAATTATCAACTATACCGTTGGATGATTAATCAACTCCGTACAAATTTGTCTCAAACTCCTTATTCAAACAAATTTAATTTGCTACATGAGCTTTTAACAGCACGTGACAGTTTTCCTCCCATAAAGAATCATGCTCAATGGCTTGAGGATTTAGAAGAGCTAGTTCGATTAGGATTTTCTCCTACTCAAAAAAGAGAAGAAACATCCGACACGCCGTTAGACATTGCCTTTGAGAGAAAACATAAGGATGCTTGTAAACTTTTTGTAAAATTATTAGGTACAGATCCGAAAAATTCAGATTTACATAATGCAATTTTAGATGAACAGATCGAAAAAATTAACGAAATCATCAAAAGCCATCCTTTGAAATTATATGTGAAAAATTATAACAGGCAAACTCCTTTTGATTTTCTAATTGAACAAAATAAACTCAATTTGCTTCCAATATTTGCCCAATATTGCCATTATAGCTCGCCCCACTTTCCTGATAAAAAAACGCATTTACCTTCAAAAATTATTCGGAAACCTATTTTGCGCGCACTCAAAAATCGTCACTACGAAATGGCAAAATTTTTATGGGATATGGGGTTAGAGTGTGTAGATTTAAATGAATTTAACATAAAATATAATTTTAATAATAAAGACAAAAAAACATTTAAACAATTAAAATCTATTTGTGAAACTGAACCGCAAATTAACCGAATAATTGCAGCTTGTGAGTCAGATGACTTACAAACCTTCATTAAGATTTTTGAAATTCAACCGTGGTTAACTCATGTAGTAATCAATGAAAGATCTTGCTTTGGGATTGCTATGAGCCACTCATCTGATAAAATTATTGATTTTCTTTTCAAGAAAGGTTTTTCCTTAGCTAAGTAAAGAACAAGATGCTATTACAAGAATTATAAAATTTTGTAGACCTATTTTGTGGGGATGCGAGGTTAAAGTAAAGCCTTTTTCAATGCGCTATGTTGCAGGGGTGTGTAGTGTGAACGGGTTACAGGCTGCAGGCCCTTGATTGAAAAGCTAAGAATTACTCTTGGCCTGAGCCCTTTTATACCATCCTTACAGGACTCACGAGGCTTTATTATCTTGTCCCAGGCCTCCGCGTCTCGCATTCGCTCGCAACTCCCGACCTGGGCTGAAATAATAGAGGTAGGAATGGCTTTCACCACCCCTCCCTCCGAACCGCACGGGCGGTACTAGCGCATACGGCTCTCCGGTCGATTGTTTCCTCATCGAGACTGATACGCCGCATAAGGAGCTTGGTTTGTTT
>JACDDG010000135.1 GCA_013817115.1 Parachlamydiaceae bacterium
CGCTGATTTTAAAGGTGAAAAAACGAGGGGATATAAGAATTTACTTACTTAGATGGTGTAAGTACAGGCCCTAAATTAGTCTGTGAGGGTATCCAACGGGATTTTGCGGTCATAGATTATAATAGAGACTTAACTTTATCCATAAATGGGCAAATTCTTGAAAAACCTGATCAAAAAGAGGGTAAGGACTATAAGTTTTCTGATTTTCCCGAATTAAATCAATTGGGACTTACTAAAGACATGTTTACGAAAATAGGGATCTTTTCCCAACAAGGCTCAAAGGCAGATGGAATAGATTTTATCAATGAAAATTTTCAAAATGCCGTTCCAATTTATGCGGGCGTCAAAGCAAAGGATCTCATAAAAACTGTTGCTAATATAACCAAAAAAGGCAATGACATTATATTAAAACTGACGTTTCCACTTATTATCTTTGATAAGAAGAAATTTGAGGAAGATGGGATTAAAGAAATTACAGCTCATACATTATTTACAAAAGAAATTAATTTATCAAATGACGATGAATCCGTATTTTTACACTTAAGTAAATACCAATCAGTATAGCATTTAATTGAAGTCGTTGTACGCCAGTGCCGCGACTTTTTGTTTCCATCAGATCCAATTAGTCCGAGAATAAATTACTAAGCAAAAATAGCTGAACCAATGCGCAGTAGAGTTGCCCCTTCTTCAATGGCGATAAGGTAATCATGCGACATCCCCATAGACAAATGAGGGAAAGTTTGTGCTCCATAACATTCTTTCAAAGTCTCTTGCAGCTTCCTTAAACTGGCAAAGCAAGAGTGTATTAGTGTTTTGTCTTCTGTTAGAGGCGCTATTGTCATCAATCCCTGAATTGCAATACATGGAAAGTTCAGAATTTCGTCGCAGGCAGCTTTACATTCTTCAATGGTCATGCCTTGTTTTGTACGTTCCCCGGAAGTATTAACTTGTATAAGAATATTTGTTGTTAAACTTGCTTCAAAACTACATTTTGCAATTTTCCGCGCTAACTCTAACGAGTCAACAGAATGAATTAAGGCAGACATCGAGATTGCTTTTCGAACTTTATTTTTTTGCAAAGGTCCCATATAATGCCATACAACATCTTTTGGAGCCTCTATAATTTTACCTTCTAATTCCTGTATTCGACTTTCAGCGAAGAGGCGCTGTCCTGAGGCGTAAAGGGGCTCAACTTCGCTCCAAGAGTGACCTTTTGAGGCCACAACCAAACTGATGTCTTGAGGATTGCGCTCGCAATTTTTCGCCTTTTCTTCGATAGTGTTGATCAACTTAAGATAAGAATTAATGATAGGAGAGAAATAATTTTTCATTTTTTTTATGTTTTTAAAGGCTATAATAGAACAAAGGCATCACATTCTCTTCGAAATAAATGGCAAATGCTGTCCAATTTTGCAAACTTGAATAGATACCTCGCCATAGGTGTCAAATGCCGCGCTTCTTATAATGCCGCGTGGACTCATGTAGGCGCCTTTAAGATTATACATGCAGCCTATATCCCATTTTTACACGCGGCATTATAAGAAGCGCGGCATTTGACACCAAATGCCGCGCGCGGCATTTGGTGTCTGACGTGATATTCAGATATTTGCACAATTAGAAACCTGGCGTCCAAGAAGTGCAAATGTCAGATGTTAGGTCTGAACCTATGGCCAGGCGTCTATTCAAGTTGCAAAATAGCTAGCACATGAGAAGCTTTAATGCTTTTTGTCTCGCATACCTACGGGAGGTGACATGATTTCTTGCCATAGGATCATATCTTGAGATGCTTTTAACCGTTTCTTTAAGTAAAACGCTCCGGATTTTCTTTTTTCAGCTATTGCATAAGCATCTTTTTTAACAGCGTATGGATCTTTATAAGGATCCTTTTCAGACAAATAGGGCGTTTGTACGTGAGATTTTAGCGGTTTTTCTTTTCCATTTTTCTGTGGCTGTTTTGCAGATGAATGCTCCCACTTTGGAACCTCTTTCTGAGGTCTTAAGGCTAAAGGAGCCCTCGGCTGCTGCTTCGCAACAGGGGTTGGCTTCATGTCGCTATCGATCCCCTGCAAAAACTCTTTCAAGCGCTGAGCTTGCTCCATCTCTTCAGACTCTATCTCATCAGATTGCCCTTGCTGACTCTGCCGTTTATTTCTGGCTGAATGCAACAAAAATAGCATCATTGCAATGAAACCTATAAATTCAACAACATTCATTTTAACCTCCCTTTTCGGGCTCTGCAATCGATTTGCGCATTTTTGTATCCGACTCAATGTTTTGAATGCGCATATAGTCCATTATTCCTAAATTTCCGGAACGGAAGGCATCTGCCATGGCTATAGGTACAGCAGCCTGAGCTTCCACTAACTTGGCTTCCATATCCCGCACTTTGGCCAAGTTTTCTTGTTCCATTGCGACAGCCATGGCACGACGTTTTTCAGCTTCAGCTTGAGCAATTCTCTTGTCAGATTCAGCCTTATCTGCACGCAACTTAGCCCCGATGTTCTCCCCAAGATTCAACTCAACAATATCGATCGACAAAATCAAAAAGGCTGTTGAAGAGTCCAAGCCCTTTTCAAGCACTAATTTAGAAATTCGCTGTGGAGATTCCAGCACCTGAAGATGAGTATCAGAACCCCCGATTGCACTAACAATACCCTCGCCAACACGTGCAATGATTGTCTCTTCAGTTGCACCACCAACGAGCTGGGCTATATTTGTTCGTACAGTAACTCTCGCACGCGTATTGATCTGAATGCCGTCTTTCGAAACACCCGTGATATATCCCGCATGATTGGGGCAATCGATTACTTTAGGGTACACAGAAGTCTGTACAGCTTCGCGTAAGTCACGACCTGCTAGATCAATCGCAGTAGCACGTCTCCAATCTAGGGGGATGTTAGCCTTATCGGCTGCAATCAACGCCTGAACTACTTCAGTGACGTGTCCGCCTGCCATAAAGTGAGTTTCCAAGTCAGAGACAGAAACATCTTTCAATCCAGCCTTGTAAGCTGTGATGCGCGCATTAACAATGACTTTTGGCGGAATTTTACGCAGACTCATTCCAATTATATTTGCGATAGGAATTCGAGTCCCTGACACAAAGGCTTGAAACCAGAGGCTTATGTATTTGGCCATGATGCTGAATAGAAATATGCCAACAATAACAACCAGACCAAGAAGCATATACGCTTCAATTCCCCAATCGGAACTAACAATAGAACTGTTCATAATGATTCCTTTATGATTTCTTTTCGATGAGTTTGACAAGTAGGCTTTCTTCCTGACCGCCAATCACTTCAACTTCTAAATTTTGTGCGATGTAACCGCTAACTGAAATCGCTTGCTCCTTTCGCCCATCGACCAATATATAGCCACCTGGCTTAAGATCTGAAAGTACAACACCTTTTTTGCCTACTGCAGATTCATCAAATGAAGAAGCAACATATCCATCCTGAGATGCATTTGAGCAGATTGTATGCTGAGGACTTGTTTTTTGCATGCGCCAAATAGCAATTTTGACTAAATAGATTAAAGCAATGATGACAGCCCCAATATAAGCTACCAATGCCAATCCTGAATCAGTTTCAGATGCAAAAAGGTAGATGCTGGCAAGCACTAATAGTGTTCCAATCGTTCCCATGACAGCACCGGGTAGAAAAAACTCAATAAAAATGAGAAGCATTCCAAAGAGTAATAACAGAAAAGCACTCATGATTTCTCTCCACTCCATTTATCGACAATGAGAAAACTTCCGTCAAGATTGACCACAATAATTTTTTCTCCTCTTTCGATTAAATTACCATTGCTCATGGCTTCGTAAATTACATCGTTGATGGTAATCTTCCCGGCGGGCCTTAAAGTGGCTACAACTTCTCCAGTAGCTCCGACCTGAGGTAATAATCTGGGGTCGTCATTGGCAATATAACCTCTGGAGGCATCTTGCTCATTACCCTTTAGCACAAGAGAACTATATGCAGCAAGCCGCGGAGTTAAAAAGCGTGCTAAAAGCAAGACAAGGGCCCCGGCAATAAGCAAAGTAAAGCTAAACCATACAAAACGCTCCAATACCATTTGACCGGCAGCGTTTATTCTGTTGGTACCCACCTCGTATTCGATAGATTCTAATCCGGGAATCAATAAACCAAAAAGACCGCCTAAGAAAAATAACAAACCCACAAAACCTAGCAATCCAAAAGTGGGAAGCAAGAAAAGATCAATGATGATTATGGCAAGACCAATGAATAACAGAACAACTTCCAGCCAATTGGCAATTTCCAATGCAAAACTCGAAAGGAGGATCAAAATTAAACAACTTAATGCCAGCGCACCCGGAACACCAAAACCTGGGCTAGAGAGTTCGACATATGTTCCTAAAATAAGCCCTAAAAGTAAAAGGGAAGAGACTAATGGAGAGGCTAAAAACGCAAATAATCGCTCCTTCCATTCCATCTGATAGGACTCAATCATTGCATTTGGGATTACATCAAAAAATGGAGCATGGAATAGTAACAATTTATTAGCGGGCCATTTTCCAATGTCTCGTTCACCATCCGTGATGACACCCGTCTTTTGAGGAAATAGTAACACATCTGCTACATCATACTTAAAAAGTTGATCAGCGTTAAGCGTCAGCAGCTTCCCCTTTGGGGAGAGAACAATATCTGCTGCTGGGCCTTCAGTGCGAATTTGAGATTCGCTGTCAAGCTTGATCACTTTTCCATTTCGAACGACTAAAATGAGATCTTTATCTACCATCGCTTCTGCAATGAGGGGATTGCGACCAAAAAAGTTGGCTCTATTGGCAAAATCCGCACGCAATGCTGAGTTTATTTTTTCTGATGCAGGAAGCATCTGACTGTTTTCACCGACAATCAGAGGCTCAGCAGCTCCCATGCTGGCATCTTTGGCAACCACAATAAATCGACAAGAATAAGCTAACATGGCTCCGGCAGAAATAGCCCAGTTATTGATGAAACAAACGACGGGAATATCGTATTGAATGTCAAAATTTTTCAAGGCGTCTGAAATTTTTTGCGCCGCGTAGACCTCTCCACCCGGAGTATTTAGCTCGAGAATAATGAATATCGGTTTTATTTTTTTGTAAGCTTCCAGAGCATTTTTAACATATAACCACGTACTTTGATTAATACTGCCGGAATGATCTTCAATAATTATATGGCCAATTGTATTGGGTCCATCAGCATTGAAATGGATATACTGCTTAAGTTTATCCAAAACATCTTTACCGAACAGGGCAGTGCCATTGGCATTGGCAGTCTCAGATAATTCAACTGGAGTCAAAGAAGGCTCATGTGTGTCCATAACACTGATTTCTTGAGCTTCACCTATTAAAATAAAACAAAAGCACAGCAGGCTTAGAAAACAAACTTTGAAGAGATTCATTATTGCCTTGTTATTTTTTCAGCGGAGGTGTCCGAACAACAGCCACACGTTTACCAACTAGTGGTGAAGGACTGTTATCTTTTGGTATTATATTGAAAACAGGTTCTTTGACAGCCAGCTGTGATGGCGGGTGAGGAAAGACAAAATTTGGATTAGCATCCTTAATTTCTTTCCGATGTTTTGAAAAATAAGCCCATGAGGCGTCTAATTGTTTGCGAATTTGTCTACCTTTAGAAAACAATCTATCGACGTCACGTGGGATTGCATTTGATTCTTGCAAAATAAAATTGAGCTCTTGCAGTTGTAGTAGCACACCGCCAGCTTCTTTAGCTTTGTCCGGATTTTCGTTAAAAAAGGCGACGTTACCACGATTGATCTCATCTTGCAAAACGGGATCAAGTTGATTTAAATCAGCTGTCATCTTACTCAATTTTTCAGGAAATGCATTTCTGAGTTTTGGAAGTAATTCTCCCTTTTTTGCAATTTCTTCGTAACATTCAGCTAGGGCAAGATTAAGATCGTTCAGCTCTTTTACTTTTGCATCTAGCTCAGAGCCACCTTCTTCAAGATTCACCTCTTGAAATGGATCGACATCGGCTTGCGGCAACAGAGCATCCTCAAGAGGTTCAAATGATTCACTTACAATTAGGCTAAAAGGCTCTTCGAGAACTTTTCTATCTGAGGGTGACAGTTCTTCCAAGCCTTCCACTAAATTTTCTTCTGCATAGCCAGGCTTTTCTTCGTGTTGTACTTCGATAGCAGCCTCATCGAATGGAGAAACCTCTTCTAAAACTTCCTCTAACATAACCTCAGTTAATACTTGTTCTGCAACCGGTTTTGGCTCAGGTGAATTTATTATTAAAGGTTCTTCCACAAATGCTTCGACATCTTTATCAGTAAAAGACTGTGAAGGAGCTGGCTCTTTTTTCAGGACATCTTCGACAGCAGCATCTGATATTGGATGAGCTTCAGACTCTGATTTTTCGACGGAAGGTGATGAGACAGATAGCGTTTCTTTTAAATCTTTCTTGATTGAAACAGAAGATGATATGTCTTCTAAAGATGTTTCAAGGATAGTTACAGCAATAGAAGGCGTTTGAGGATTTATTTTTTTGACAACCGGTTCTGACTCTTCTTTAGTAATTTCTTCGATGAACTGAGCGGGCTCTTCTTCTAAACCTTCATCTGAAAAGGCTCCATTTCTTCTGC
>JACDDG010000136.1 GCA_013817115.1 Parachlamydiaceae bacterium
TTCACGTCCAATTGCTTCCCACCCCACCTCACGGTGACGCAGTTATTTTCAGTTACAAAGGCTTGGCTACCTTTGACAAGGACTTTCACCTTGCTAAATGTGTACGCTCACGAGCGCACTGCCGCTCTCTCGGAGCTTAGGGCACATTGCTTACTGTAGGGACGCCTAGATTTTTGACGAATAAAATATGTGGCAAGTCGGTAATTTTCGGTATCCTTTTTTACCTATAATTTTACACCATACCCTCTTGGTCCCTCTGGGATTAATCCTAGTTCTATATATTCTTAGAACAAATGCTGCATTAGAAATTTGCGGACAATTTAATCGACATGGTGTACTAGGTTGATGAAGAGGGATTTGCCGTAAATTTTTTATTGTTTATCTCACCTTCTTAGATTAATAAGACCTTAAAAAGTTTAAAATTGAGTTTTTTTATGGATGAGCAGCAGCGCAAATTAGCAGAAGAACTTTTATTTTCCTCGGCCGGTAAAAGCGGTTTTGCAAAAAAGTTATTTCTGGGGGCTTTTCAAGCCGATAATATTTTCCCTTTTCCCAAAGTATCTGAAGATGAAAGAATAAAAACTGAAAAATTGTTAAAACGAGTCGAAGCATTTGCGGATGCTAATATTAACGCCGATGCCATCGATCGTGAAGCATCTATTCCGGATAATGTCATTCAGGGCCTTGCCGAGTTGGGCGTTTTAGGAATGACAATTCCTACGGAGTATGGTGGATTGGGCATGTCTCAGTACGCTTATTGCCAAGTAACGGAAGCTATTTCCCGACGTTGTGGCTCTACAGCTTTATTTATCAATGCACACCAAAGCATCGGGTTAAAAGCCCTTTTGCTTTTTGGAACTGAAGCACAAAAACAAAAATGGTTGGCCCCCTTAGCTCAAGGGAAATTTATTGCGGCTTTTTCTTTGACAGAGCCCACTGCTGGGTCCGATGCAAATGGAATTCAAACGCGAGCGGTCTACGATCCGGAAAAGAAAATATGGCGATTGACCGGCAAAAAGCAGTGGACGACCAATGGTGCATTCGCAGATGTCCTAACAGTGATGGCACGCACAGAGGTAGATACGCCCCAAGGCAAACAAGACAAAATCACAGCTTTTCTAATAACTCCATCAATGCCCGGATTTAAAGTTACTGCTGCCGCGCTAGAAAAAGTGGGAATGCGAGGCAGTAAGACTGCCAATCTAGAGTTTAATGACGTCGATGTTCCTGAAGAAAATATACTTGGGCCATTGGGCGGTGGACTTAAGGTGTGTCTAACGGTTCTAGATTTTGGTCGCACTACTTTCGGGGCAACCTGTGCGGGAGCGGCCAAATTTCTTGTTGAAAAAGCTATATCTCATGCAAAAAGCCGCTATCAATTCAATCGTCCGTTATCTTCTTTCGGATTAGTTAAGTACAAGCTCGCCACAATGAGCGCGTTGCTGTACGCAATCCAGGCTACAACATACATGACAGCAGGTTTAATAGACAATCATGTCGAAGACTTCATGCTAGAATCGGCTATGCTCAAGGTCTTTAGCAGCGACTCGCTCTGGAGTATCCTTTACGATACTATGCAGATTTATGGAGGTCACTCCTTTTTTACCGATCATCCTTTTGAACGTATGATGCGAGATGCACGTCTAAACATGATTGGAGAAGGTTCAAATGAAGTGATGCGAGTCTTTATCGGTGCCGTTGGAATGCGAGATGCAGGTTTAAAACTGCAAGCTACGCTTGAATCGGTGATGCATCCGATTGCACAATTCTCTTTATTACAAAAATCAACTATTCATTGGCTTTCGCGTTTAAAGATACCGGTAGTGCCATTGAAATCCCCTCTCCTAAAAGAAGAAGGTCTAGTGCTCGGGCAAAAAGTGCGTTCATTCGGGTTGGCGGTAGCAAAGCTGCTTATAAAATATAAGGAAGATATCATTGAACGTCAATTGCAACTAGATCGTATTGCGACCAGTGCGATGGCTTTGTATACAGCATCAGCTACACTGAGCTATCTTGATTCAGATATGCAGTCAAATTCAAAAGATTTTAAGGATGATATCGCTACTGCAAAACTTTATTGTGCTCTAGCCTTTAAAACAATTGATAGGCAGCTTGCTTCAATTAGTGACAATTGCGATGACACCATTGAAAATTTATCTGATCAATTGACGGGGGCAAAATAATGATACTCGCGGACAAAAAGAAAAGCGAAGAGGCTTCTTTACACTTACTGACGGCAAATTTCCTCGAAGAAGAATCCAACCTACGTGCTGGAGGCGGTGAAGCAGGTCTCGTGCGCCAACAAAAGCTTGGTCGATTGACTGCCAGAGAACGTTTAGAAATTCTGTTAGATAGCCCCAAGGAGGCTTTTGAACTTTCTATTTGGGCTGGATATGAAATGTATAAAGAATGGGGCGCTTTACCCGCGGCAGGGATCATCACAATTATCGGAACTGTGGCAGGTAGAAATTGTATGATCATAGCTAATGATGCTACTGTAAAAGCGGGTGCCATGTTTCCGCAATCGGTAAAGAAGGTTTTAAGGGCTCAAAAAATCGCCTTTGAATGTCGATTACCAGTTCTTTATTTAGTGGATTCTTCAGGTGTATTTCTTCCACTTCAAGAAGATGTTTTTCCAGATGAAGATGATTTTGGAAGAATTTTTCGCAATAATGCCATTTTTTCTGCTGCGGGAATTCCTCAATTTGCTGCTATTATGGGTAATTGTATTGCAGGAGGTGGATACTTACCTGTGCTTTGCGATAAGTTACTTATGACAGAAGGAAGTGGCCTTTATTTGGCTGGACCTTCTCTAGTTAAAGCTGCAATTGGCCAAATTGTCGACACGGAAGAACTGGGTGGAGCTAGAATGCATGCTGAAATTAGTGGCACAGTAGACTTCCTGGAAAAAAATGATCAGGAATGTTTACTACGCATGAGACAACTTGTGGGATTGCTACCTGAAGATAAATTTCAGATGCCGCTAAAAACAGAATGGAGTTGTAAAAAACCCGTGGAGATGGTTTATGAACTTGTCGGTGGTGATAGTAAAAAAACCTATGACATGCACGAACTTCTCGATTGCATCATTGATTTAGGATCCTTTCAGGAATATAAAGCCTTATACGGTAAAACCATTCTTACGGGCTATGCTAAAATCGATGGAATGCCTGTTGGAGTTGTCGCTAATCAACGTATTCATGCAACCACAAGCCGTGGTGAAGTGAAACTTGGAGGAGTGATTTATGCTGAGAGTGCTGATAAAGCTGCGCGTTTTATCATGGATTGTAATCAAATGAAAATACCACTTCTATTTCTACAAGATGTGGTTGGTTTTATGGTTGGTAAAGAAGCTGAGCAGTCAGGCATTATCCGTAGCGGAGCCAAAATGGTTAATGCGATCAGTAATTCTATCGTGCCAAAAATAACAATTATCGTCGGCAATTCATTTGGAGCGGGCAACTATGCGATGTGTGGCAAAGCTTACGATCCGAATTTTATTTTAGCATGGCCAAATGCTAAATATGCCGTGATGGGAGCGGATCAAGCTGCAGATACCTTATTTGCTGTTCAGGAAAAGTCTTCAAATAGACTAGGCCAAACTGAAGATGCAGAAAAAATGCGTCAGCTGATAAAAGCACGCTATGATAGTCAAATGGATATCCGGTATGGGGCCGCTAGAGGTTGGGTAGATGCAATAATTGCTCCACATAAAACGCGAGATACACTCATTCATCTGTTGACACTATTAAAAAGCGCTCCTATGCCAACTAGAACTTTTCATACGGGCGTCTTTCAGGTTTAGAGGATTGATGAAAGGATTAATATGGCGTGCATTACATTAAATAAGATTGCCTATGCTCGCAGTGGCGACAAAGGAAATCATGCCAATATTGGAGTGATTGCCTACACCCATGAAGGATATTTGTTCTTAAAAGAAAAATTGTCTGCAGAAATGGTGCAAAACTATTTTAAATTGCTCGGGGTTAAATCGACAGTCCGGTATGAACTTCCCAATTTATTAGCGTTGAATTTTGTTTTACATGAAGTTTTAGGTGGAGGGGGCAGTTGTTCACTCCGAATTGATTCGCAGGGAAAAGCGTTCGGGCAAGCACTCCTTCAGATGACGCTAGAGGTTAGCGATGGCATTGTCGTGAGCCTTATGAAAGCATAGAAAGAAGTTATTCTGCCAATTTTTTACTTACCTTCCTTTTCGTCTTCTTGTTTTGTCTTGGAATATCAAAGCTTTTATTCAACACAGAAACACAAAGACCAGAAATTTTAAACTTTTTGAACAAACTAAACTTTGCAGTTATCTTTGTATCTTTGTATCTTTGTGCCTTTGTGTCTCTGTGTTGAATAAAAACTTTACAGGTCTTTCCAAAACCTTTCATATTGCGTCTTTGTACCCTGCCTTTTTGCGTTAAAAAAAGCTGTATCTCATCCTTCAAAATGCAAAAGCCAAGATCTTCATCGTTGCTTGCTATTTACTTGCAACAATGAAGACCTTGGCTTTTGTTTTGAGCTTTTGCTTCTAAGCTTTTTGCTTCTATACGTTAAAAAACTTTACAGTTTTTTGCTGTTTGGAGCGTCGTCACCTTCAATTTCTTCATCTTCTTCGAATTCGCCGTTGATTTCGTCTTCATCTTCATCTTCATCAAAATCTTCATCATCAAATTCGTCATCAAATTCTTCATCATCGCCCACAGCTCCGCAAAGCTCATGGA
Organism: Parachlamydiaceae bacterium; assembly: GCA_013817115.1. Taxonomy (GTDB): domain Bacteria; phylum Chlamydiota; class Chlamydiia; order Chlamydiales; family Parachlamydiaceae; genus JACCRY01. The sequence goes on from JACDDG010000136.1 coordinate 4,728, forward strand.
AGAGATGAATCATTGCGTAAAGACGCACTTTCTTCTTCAGGTCAAGAGTTTTTAAAGTCGTTAATCCTTGGATTTCTTCTTCGATGTTTTCGAGTAAAACTGTCATGAATTTGACAACTTCTTCGATTTCTTTATCGCCTTCACCCTGAGCTTTAAGATCTACGCTCTCTTCCTTGGCATCGCTTATAAATGCTTTCAGTTCTTTAACATCAACATTGCCAAAATATTCTTCAAATTCGTCTAACATTTTCTAAACCTCATAAATTTTTAAAACCGCCCCTATAGTAATTCCAGGGAAGTGTTAATCATGGTGGAAAAATTTCTAAAAAGCAAGCGAAAAGTTTTTCCTACGCAATTTTCTCTTTTCCTTTACTTTTTTCTCATTTTTACTTAAGATTGAGATTCCCCTTTTATTTCTTTTGATGGAGTACACATGTCTTCTGTAAAAAAGAAGCGCAAATATAAAATTGCCAAGCACAAGCGCAAAAAGCGTAGCCGACGTGATCGCCACAAAACTAAATAGTTTTTTGTGCCACTAGGGCAAGATGATATTCTCTTGCCCCTTCTGCGCATGCCATACCCTACGGCGGCATGCGATTTACCTTACCCTCAATCAAGTTGCTTATCATGGGATGGAGATATCCAAAACATTACGATGTCATCGTTATGGGTGGTGGTCATGCAGGCTGTGAAGCCGCATTAGCATCAGCTCGGATGGGAGCAAAAACGCTCCTTTTGACGATGAACCTCGATACCATTGCTAAAATGAGTTGCAATCCTGCCATCGGCGGAATTGCTAAAGGGCACATGGTGCGGGAAATCGACGCGCTTGGTGGCGAGATGGGAAAGGTTATCGATGTAACAGGCATTCAATATCGCATGCTAAATGGCACTAAAGGTGCCGCAGTGCAAGCGCCTCGAGCTCAAGCCGATAAAGTTGCCTACCCTCAAGAAATGAAATTACGCCTGGAAAGGCAAGAAAACCTTGATATTAATCAAGGCACCATTGAACAAATGATCATCGAAGATGGCCGTATTGTAGGAGTAGATACAAAAGAGGGAATTTCCTATACGACAAAAACTCTCATTCTCTCTTCAGGCACTTTTTTACGTGGTCTTTTGCATATTGGCGAAACAAATTTATCCGGTGGACGTGCCGGCGATCTTCCTTCTGTCGGACTTTCAGCTGACTTAGAAAAGCACGGGATCAGATTGGGTCGACTCAAAACCGGAACTCCACCACGCATTAATAAGCGGTCTATAGATTATAGCCTGACTGAAGAGCAGGCCGGAGAAGAAGGCGTTTACTTTTCGTTCGATGATGAAGGGATTCCCCGATTACCTCAGGTTTCTTGCCATATCACTTATACGAGTAAAGAAACGAAAGAAATTATTCTTAGGAATATCCATCGATCTCCGATGTATTCGGGACAAATTTCAGGGGTGGGTCCACGTTATTGCCCTTCGATCGAAGATAAAGTCGTGCGTTTTGCTGATAAAGAACGCCACCAGATATTTCTCGAGCCGGAAGGTATCAAAACTTTAGAAGTCTACGTCAATGGCGTTTCTTCTTCTTTACCATTTGATGTACAACACGAATTTATTCGCAGCATTCCTGCGCTTCGCGATGCAGAAATCATGCGACCAGCTTATGCAATAGAATACGATTATGTTGTTTGCGGCCAAATGAACAACTCCCTCGAATGTAAAACAATCGAAGGTCTCTTTTTTGCCGGTCAAATTAACGGTACATCAGGATATGAAGAGGCTGCTGCCCAAGGTTTGATGGCAGGTATCAATGCGGTTAATAAAGTCAAAGGGCAAAAGCCTTTTATCTTGCAACGGCATGAGGCCTACATAGGAG
>JACDDG010000137.1 GCA_013817115.1 Parachlamydiaceae bacterium
GTAACACCTGAACAAAATAACTCAAATAATGGTTATGGGCCTGATGGTTTGATTGCTGCCCCTGGAAAGTTCAATTTCTTGGAGATTTGGGCTAAATTTTATGACGAGAAATATAATCATCACTATTGTTTTCCCACCTTTGATGAAGCCCTAAAAGATAATTCCGGAAAATTCATAAGGATTGAAAAAAATTTATTTCTACATAAGGAGATCTACAAAAAAAGAATTAGGATGTCTATAGAACCTTTTCTTATGGATGCTAATGAGCGTGCAAAAGCGATCAATAAAAAAGCATACGTCCTTGCGGAAGGAATTGGGCTAGGTGTCTGGAAATTAACTGAGCAGCAATCAAATTTAATGCTGGAAGTGTATGCTGAGGTTTTATTAGATCATGATTGTAAACACATTGCAGATGTTAACTTTTCTAGAATCGAAGGTGATCCCATTCATTTCCAACAACATTGTGAAGCTCTTAAATTAGAAAAGAAGAAGATAAAATTTCATTTCGAAGAAAGGGAGCCTGTTCAAAAATTAACAGGTAAGGACGATGGTAAATTACTTGTAACGTCATACGCCTGGGATGGAAACAGCTATCCAGGTAATGAATATTGGTGGGGGGCTTTATCCGCCTCGGGCGATCCTGCGGCTGCTTGTTGCTCAAATATTTCTGAGTTGCAAAATCCGGAAATTAATCCTATGGTATCTGGTAACAATGTTTGGATAGCTTAAATATTTTTTAAGTTTGATCGATGTATCCAAGTTTTTTAGCCACCTGAAGCTGATTCTCGTTTTGTAGATAATGGCCCGGTAGTTCTTTTCCTTTTGCTTGCATAGAGCTTTCTAACTTTTTCTGAAAGTCTGGATCATCAGGATAAACGTTTTTAAATGAGTCCGGTCCTGGGTTATATGCCATGCCATGCCATGTTGTAGCTTCTTTAATTTCGTGAAATGTATGATCTCCTGATCGAACCATCCAACCTGTAAGGGCCAAAGTGGCCTTTTCTTCCGACCCGTGCATGTTTAGATATTTAATTCCATTCAGATAACCATCAGTCGTACCCGATGGTCCGGTAACAAAGGGCAGCCCCCCCATGGCTACAGCATTCTGAAAAAAATCACTTTTTTCATCAACTCTAAAAAGATCTTTACCTCTGATCCATTGAACCCTGTGTTCGCCTAAAGCATGTCCTTTATTCTCCCCTTTTTTCATTGCCGTAAATTCTTCTTCTGATATATAAGTATTGAGTGTCGCCCTTGCTTCACTGATCGATAGATCTTTAAGATCTTTTATCTTGGGGGCTGCTTCTCTTACTCTATTCTCATCAAAAATCCTTCCGCCCGCTGCACGAAAATCTACTAATGGTTTAGCTTGAGCAAAAAACGTCGTAGCGGGACTTTCACCTTCTTTTGCCATTTCCATTTTTGCATTTAAAGCTTCTTTATCGAGTTGGAATCCCCTGTTTTCCTTTTCTAATTTTTCATTAATCTTACCTATGATTGTAGGATCAGCAAAAATAGGAGGAAGTGTCGTCCAAAGAGTAGCATAGATTAGCAGCATTTGTTCACGTAAATTTCCATCTTTCATGCACTTTTCAATAGAGATCGGGTTAAAACCAATACTGCCGGCACCTGTGCCATCCCCGTATGTAGCAAACTGTGCTGCTGTGCCCAATCTTATTTTTAGTTCTTTCATAACGGGGGAGGAAGTCTTGTCTTCCTCGACCTTTATTTCTTGATAAGCTTTTGCGATTGCACCAATTCTATTAAGCATTTCCTGCGCAAATTCCTTTGCATCAGGATGTTCTGCTGCCATAACCCCTAATGTCGACTCAAAAATTTCTACACTTTCTTGGTATGAGCGTATACAATCGTCTACGATATTTTGTTTTTGTTTACTTGATAAATTCATAAGCCTTGGATCAAACTCAATTTGTTTCGCTATTCCCGTAGCTTTTTCGTGTGTTGGAGTATAAATTAAACTCGGAATATTTGTTTTTTCGGGTGTTTTTTCCAGGATTTTTTTAGATAAAATGTCAATCTGCTGAGGTGATCCACTTGAAGGTGTTTGCACTTTTAATTGATGATTCCCGTACATCTCAGCTGATTTTGTTTTAATATCAATGGAATTGAAGGATTCTTCCTTAGGAGAAGCTGGTGTATTAGTAGAAGACGATATAAATGATGGTTTTATACTCATACTACCTCTAATTCAATATATTAGCCCAAAGGGATTATAGATTTAGTTGATTTCTTCCATGAAGATAATTGCTAAACCAGGAACAGTAGTCTCATCGACACCTACAGAGCGAAATGCCTGGCCGGGGTTATAAATGCGTTCATCTTCTTCTTCTTTCTCCGAATATTTTTTAATATCTTTTGCATTTTGACTATTAAAAACATAAAGAACCGGTTTATATTCTTCTTTTTTGTCTTCCATATATCCTATAGCATTCTCTCTAGCAAACTTCTCTCCAATTTCAACCTTTGAGCTACAACTAAAAAATTTAGTTGTCACCATTATCTTGCCATTACGCCACTCATCTAACTTTGCACCCGTCATACCATCCCCTCTGTAAAGTTGACCTTCGTAAGATGGGAGCTTATTAATGCCCGAGGCTGCAAGTTTGGCAATTTCATTGACATGGGATTTTCCTTCGTTCAAAATGGCTTTCTGCTTCTCTAGAGATTTATCTTCTTCTTTTGATAACTTAGCATCTACCCATTGCTTTAAACTTGTACTATCGTTATCTAGGGTACCGTTAATTAACAAATAATTATTTGTGCTGTAAATATAGATTGCGTGTGCTTCAGCGCTAGACAAAGTTTTCCCATTTCCTAGTATTTCGTCATCTTTAGGTTTAAGATTTATTTCCAATAACTCTCCCAATTCGCCTCTTTTGCCACCTGTCCACGAAGGTAATGGATATTTTGCTGATTTTGATTCTACTTTTTCACCACCCGCCCAAAGGGATTTTTGAAATTTAGTTGCTTCTTTTGGTGTTACATCAACTGACTTCCAAGAGACATTTCTTTTAATTTTTATTAATTTTCCTTTTGTTTTTGTAAACTTAAGACCCTCATTTTTCAAGCTTTTTAATTGTTCCATTTCCTTTTTGGAAACGTTATTTATCTTAGTATCTTCGGGCCGTGGTCCAATACCTTCTTTAAATTTTTGCTCACCTTGAAGATAACGGCTTATATTTGAATCCATATTTACATGGGACAAATGGTCTATATTTGACATAAAAACTTCCTTTAAATTTATTTAAACAAGTTTTTTTTCTAAGATATTTTTACTTATATTGTCGATTTTCATTGCCTTTATTTCTTCTTCACCAAGCTCTACGCCAATTGGCCCATTCATTCGGTTAAGGCTAGTTTCAGAAATTTCATTCTCAGAATTTTCTTGTAACTCTTTTTGAGCCTCAATAAGTTTACTTCTATAAATATTTAATTTATCTTCTTCAAATTGGGTTAGTTTTTTTTTAATCATTTTATCTCCAAAGATTATAAATTATTACAGGTTAGTTTTTATTGCAGGTTAATTTTTCTGCCTTAGCTAATCATATAACTCAAAATTATAAAAATCTATTTGTAGCATTACAATTTAATTATAACTAACATTAAATTTAAATGTAAAATAAAGAATTTAGCCTTGTAAGGTGGAAAAGTGAAAATGGTCCTTTTGCTCAAGAGAGATCTCTCTGCGAAATTTATACTTGTATTGCGAATGGGATGTCATTAATTGCATTTATTAATTTTCTGGATGCGTCTTGCGCCCCCTACTTGGGCACCCGTCTTGTTTTGACGTGACCCCGGGTTCCGCAGACTTCGCCACCCGGGGTTGTGATAAGTCTGAAGAAACTTTAGGCAACTTTTTTGAGTTTAGTCAGTGCTGATTCCCCCTATTTTGAAATATATAAATATTTGCGTAAATTACTTATTAACATTATAATAAAGACAGCACAATTTAATAAAACAACTCTTGACCATTGGAATTATACAATATCAAATAGGAGATACTATGGTTGATTTTAATTTACAAGCAATGCTGCATCGGGATTTAGTAGTGGAAAAAACTAGTCAGGACCAACAATTTGATAACGAAATAGACAAGTTTTTAGAGCAAAATGAAGATATCAATTTTTATAATGATCCTTTTAATTCCCCTGCTATTAAAATAACTAGATTGCGCGCAAAAATCAAAGATGAATTGGAACTTAAACCACTTTCAAAATATATCGAATCTGCTCTAAAAGTTTTGGTGCACGATGGAAAAATTCTTTCAAGCAAGGATCAATATCGCGAGCTTATGGAAGCTTTTTCCCATGCCCAAGAATTTATTAACAAACCACGTGAGGATTTGGCAAATTATCAAACGATTCTTCAGATCAAAGATACAGAGATGGAGACTATTACCAAGGTAGCGATAGAAGAATTTAATCATGGTAAATTTGACGATTGCATGGCTATTTTTATCCTACTTACAACACTACGTCCGGACATCGCTAACTACTGGTATCGCGCTGGGATCTCGGCTCAGAAATCAGCATTACTCGATCTAGCCGTTAAGTTTTATAATACTGCATTAGAACTTGAAGACGGCAACATGGGTCCACACCTTTTCCTTATTGATTGCTATCTCAGCCTTAAAAAGTTTAGCGAGGCTAGAAGCCAGTTTGACAAAGCAAAAAGTTTATCTGAAACTAAAGAAATGGATGAAGCTTCAAAGGCATTGTTCCTTAAACTTGAATCCAAAATTAAAGCCCTTCTTTAGGAGTTAATTATATGACATCAATTAATCCACACGATTATCAAGATAAAACCAATTATACTAACCCATTTCCAGAACATTTCTCGGAATAGACAACCAAATAGACAACCGGTTGGAGGTGAACAAGATATTGAAAATGTCCAATTAGAAGCTCTCAATACGCCGATAATACTTTCAGAAGAAAATAATGCTACTTCGGATGTTTCAGCTAAAATTGGGGCCGGGGGTGGAGCTGTAAAAAATGAAAGCGTAAATAAATCAAGAAGTACTTCCAAGATTGCAAATTTCTGGTCTAGTGTAAACACTTTTTTCGGTAAATCCATCCCAGATAGCATTTCACATCTTAGCATTGGAAAGATGTTTAGTAATGTTTTTTCGTCAATGAATTTTGGAAAATTTACCAATCAGAATACAGTTGATGCGCCTGAACTTGCTAAAGACAACCCCTCTTCTGAAGCTAAATTTTCTCTTCTGAATACAGTTGATGTGTCTGTACTTGCCAAAGACAACCCCGCTTCTGAATACAGTTGATGTGCCTGCTCTTGCCAAAGACAACCCCGCTTCTGAAGCTAAATTTTCTCTTTTGAATACAGATGATGTGTTGGCACTTGCCAAAGACAACCCCGCTTCGGCAGCTAAACTATCTCTTAATGTTGAACAATGGGTTTCTCTAGCCCAAAAAGATCCCCAAGCTACCGGTAAACTCATTTATGATCAAACCCGCAATAAAACTGATACACATGGGAAAGTAATAGATAAGGCATTATTTGAAATTGACTCTGATCGAGCAAAAGCAATTGGAGAAGCCCTCTGCAATCAGCTCAAACCCACTCAGTTTTCGAAAGTGATAAGTGAGGCTTTTAAGCAAGAAATACAGAATGAGATGGTACCCGCAAGCCTGCTGAGAGGTAAAAGTGTTGGCACAAAGCTATACAATGAATTTGAAACAAATCATATGAGGCCTATTTTGAACCCGAAAATTGTTCCTTTATTGAATTCGATTCCAAAAGAACCACTGGTTAAAGAAGATGAAAAATTTAATAGATTTATAAATAATGAGGATGATCTTAAAAACTTAACAACTCAATCTAGAGAAATATTTTCTGAAATTTTATTGGATGATTGTGAAGAAATGGTTGCTTTTAGAGAAATTGTTTCAAATATTAGAATTGATGGCGATAATAAGGAGTGGAAAAATGAAGAAAATAAACCGTTGTTAGACTCTAAGGGACAAGAGTTGATAACACAAGGGACAAAAGTCGCTGATACTTTTGCCCTTTTGCGCCTTCTTATTCCTGCAATTACTACTCCATCTGACCGCGGTGTTAAATTTGAGTATGAGAATAAAGAGCATAAAGCCAATGGAGTGGTTCTTGGAAAAATCTTGCAAAACTTAGCAAATGGAACTATTCCTAGGGATACTCATCTGACAGAATTTCATAAAGAAAAAATAGCTAAATTTGAAGGCCCAGAAATTAAAAATTTAATGAATCAAGTTTATGCTAAAGCAGAATCTGATCAGGCACGTTCATTTTAATATTCCCGTTAGAATGTGTTTACACGGTTAGTAAGTAAAATCACTAAACGAATAGCTGTTTCTAAAATACTCTCGAATGGGAGATTGCAGAAGTCTAACTCCATTCGGAGCTCCGCTCAGTAGTCCAAGGACCCATAGCTTGTCCCATTGGGACTTTTCTATGAGCTATACATAATAGAGGTAGGAATGGCTTTCACCACCCCTCCCTCCGAACCGCACGGGCGGTACTAGCGCATACGGCTCTCCGGTCGATTGTTTCCTCATCGAGACTGATACGC